>NZ_WHJC01000413.1 GCF_009295725.1 Clostridium tarantellae | reverse complement strand
GTTATTTACCTCCTGTTGGTGTTTTTATTTCTTGTTATTTATATTGTGCCATACTGGAGGAAAATATAAAAACTTAACTTCAAAAAAGTTAGGTGAATTAATGGTTGCGGAATTCCGCAACCGACTAATAATAAGATTTATAAAGGAGACTTAATATATGAGGTTTATAAATATTTTTGGTAGAAATAAACCAGAATTTTACCTTGAAAATGTAATTGAAAAAAACATAAAATTTCCAAGAACATTTTTAATACCTAATCAAGAAGAAATAGAAAAATTAGCTCTAGGAAATTTAGTTAAACTGATTTTTGTGATGAAAAATCCTCAAAAAAATGGTTGTCGTGCTGAAAAAATATGGATTAAAATTACAAACAATCAAAATGGAATATTCACAGGAGTTCTCTATAATGATCCTTATTATTTAAAATCTATTAAATTTGGTGACATAATTACTTTTAAAGCAGAGAATATTACAGCTATATATGGAGGAGCGGCGCCTTTTAATGAAAAACTATTTGCAATAATTACACAAAAGGCATTAAATAAAAGGCAAATTAATTGGGTAGTTAGAACTGATGACTTAGATAATGAGCAAGATAGTGGATGGCAATTATTTTATGGAGATGAAAGTGACCAATATCTTGAAAATAGTAAAAATGCTAAAATAATATCATTAGAACAGGTATTAGATTTTGAACCTTTATTAGAAAGTGTTTTTAGCAATTATGGTTATGCCTATGAATATTCTGAACGAAATAATAAATTTATAGAGGTTAAAGAATAACAGTAATATGGGGGACGCCCATAGCCATCAGGCTAATAAATACATAAATTTTCTTTGTGGTATATTTACTATACATTAAACAGAGGGGATTTATATTTTTATGTATGAAAAATTAAAACATTTCATAGAAAAATATAAAGAATTATTTTCTTCAGATTTTATAGATAATTTTAGTAAAAAATCAAAATTTACAAAAAGAAAAGGGAAAATATCTGCTGATAAGTTTATGGCATTTAGTATATTTTTTGATGAAGATTTATGTATTAAATCTTTATCTTCATTATGTGCTAGACTCGAAGTCCAATTTGGTATTATAATTTCTCCATAATCTTTAAATGAGCGGTTTAACGATAATTCTGTGAGATTTTTACAAGAACTTTTTAATACTATGTTAATTAAAGAAAATAATTTATTTTGCACTAAAAATATTCTATTATCACAAGTTTTCAATAGAATTTTAGTTACAGATTCTACAATTTTAACATTGCAAAAAGAATTTTATAGTGATTTTAGAGGGGCTTGAAATGAACACTTAGAATCAACGGCAAAAATTCAATTACAATTTGATTTATTTAGTGGAAACTTTACTTATTGTGAGGTTCAAGAAGGCATTGTAGCAAATGCAAGTTATACAAGTATAATGATTTATCTTTGGCTGATTTAGGATATTTAAAATCAGAGTTCTTAGCTAAAATTAACGAAAAAAGAGCTTATTATATATCAAAAATAAAATCAAATACCAGAATTTATAAAATTAGATATATATGAGTCCATTAAAAATTTAGAAGAAGGACAAACTATAGAACTAAAAGATGTTTTCATTGGAACTGAAAAAGAATTAAAGCCTAGATTAATCTTAACTAAATTAAATAAATATCAAACAGAAAAGCGTGGCACGTTTAATCCAAGAAGTATTAATTGGAACTGTCTAAATACTTATATCACTAATGTTAATGATTCTATACTAAGTACTGAAGAAATTCATTTATTTTATTCTTTAAGATGGCAAGTAAAGTTAATGTTTAAAATTTGGAAGTCTCTTTTCAAAATACATGAAGTTAAAAGAGTGAAAATACAAAGGTTTAAATGCTTTTTTTATGGAAGATTAATTGCACTTTTATTTTCTTCAAACATAGTTTATTTGTATAATTTTACAATTTTCAACTAAGCTTTATTAAGTATACCCAAAAAATAAATTTTTTCATATTTATGAGAAAAATAAAGTTATTTTAGCATTAATTTACAAATTATTTCTCCAAAAATAGCTATTTGATCAAATTTACTTTTATTGGTTCTCTTAGTCTGATGGCTATGGGACATTAACAATTATATTAGTTATACTAATAATATAATTTTATATGTTTTAATAAAAAAGGGGAGATCAAAAATATAAATCAAAGGGTTGGACATATATAAAATTTAATGACACATTATATGTAATAAATGTAATGACACCATATGAAGAATCAGAACTTGATTATATTAAAAAATGGTATTTATGATTTAACTGCTATTTTAATTCATAATCCTTATGCTACATTAGATTATCAAAATAAAGA
>NZ_WHJC01000412.1 GCF_009295725.1 Clostridium tarantellae | reverse complement strand
GACATATTATTAGAACAAATAAAAGAGCTTACTTTGTTAGATTAGATTTAAAGATTAAAATATAGATTAAGAAATCATTATATTTAGTGATTTCTTTTTTTTGTTTTTAAATATAAATAAGTTATTTGTTTAATAGAATATCATAAAGAATTTTTAATAGAAATAAAATATATAAAGATTAATAAATATACTTATTAATTTTTATATATTTTAAGAGAAAGGAGCAATAAAATGAGCAAATGTTGTTGTAAAAGTAATTTAGCTTGTAAATATTTAATTCCTAGAAGAGAGGAAAGAGAAATAATAATAATGACAGATTTAAAATTAAATGTTGGTATAGTAAGTTTAAATAATCATGCTATTACATCTGGGAAAGCTATGATTGAACTATTCAGTAAAATTTTTGTAAGTAAAAGTTCACCAGTTATAGCTGAGTTAGTGTTAAATAGTAATACAAAAAAGAGACTAATAGAGGAGCTAATAAGAGATAAAATATTAGAAGTGACTAGTTGTAAACCTACTAAAAAATTATGTGGAAAATTTACTGTAAATAAAGGTGGCATTATAAATGTAGGATCAGCAAATAAACCAGTAAAAGCAGATATTAATGGTGAAGTTTATAAAATAATAATGAACTGTGTTACTATATATTTCTTTAAAGCAAAACAAGAAATGCGTATGATTTCTGAAAGTGCTATAAACTCACAAGCTTCGGTAGTTATGCATAAATCTACTAAAAAAGCATTAATATATCCTAAAATATCTGAAGAATTATATAATTTAAAATTATCTGAAAATGAAGTGGGTTTTTTATCAAGTAATAATTGTTCTGCATGTTCTGCGTGTGGTAGCTGTGGACTTTGTGTTTTTTGTGAAGAGATAAATTTTGCTGTAGCAGCAGCGGCTGCTGTAGCTAGTACTTCAGCAACGAATTTTTAAATAGTAATGGGAGAGAGAATATGATTCCTTTTGTAAAAAAGAAAAATTTAAGCTTACACTTAAATTGTGATGAAGGTATTTTATATTATGACAATAAAGTTAATTATAATAATAATTTTAAAATTAATAATATAAAATTAGCACCTATAATGGCTGCATATTTATTACAATGCAATGGAAAATTAAGCCATGAAGATATAATGAAAAAATTAGAAATTCCTTTTGCTATTTTAGGAGATAAAATATTTGAAGAGCTTAATAAAGCTAAGATTATTGAAGGTGAAGATAGGTTTAATTACTCTAATGAAATAGTGGTAACTGGAGATTTTCAATCATATAGTCCTGTACATGTATCAGTTGAAATTACTGATTATTGTAATTTTCAATGTAAGCATTGTTATGTAGATGCATCTCCAATGGAAAGAAAAGTTGTAGAGTATGATAAACTTATAAAATTATTTAAGATTTTAAAAGAAAATGGAGTTAAAGTTGTTGAATTAACAGGAGGAGAATGCACAACTCATCCACAATTTAAAGAAATTTTAAATTTTTGTTGTACAAATTTTAATCTTGTTTCTATAATAAGCAATGGTTATTTAATAGGGAAGTATAAAGAGTTAGCTGATTTCATAGGTGATTTTAAAAATGCTGTTGTGCAAATTAGTATTGATGGCATGGAAAAGTTTCATAATTATTTTAGAAATAAAAAAGATTCTTTTAAATATGCATGTAAAGCTATAGAGTATTTGAAGAAGAAAAATACTATTGTTAGAGTAGCTTCTGCAATTTCAGAAGAAAATATAGAAGATATAGTATCTTTATATAAGTTATGTAAAAAATTAAATGTAGATAGTTGGGCAACTACAACTATCGAGGACTTTGGAAGAGGTAGCGATTTATATTCTGATAAATTTGGTAGTTATGTAAATAATGAATTAAAAAAGGTTTTAAAACCTTATAGTAATGATAAAATTTTTAATTATAAAATAGAGAATTTAAAGGCTTTTGTTAAAAATAAAGAAGTTAATTGTGGTGGAGGTTGGAAAAGTTTTGCTATAAATGCTACTAGTGGAGAAGTAAGAACTTGTTTATTTTTAAATAAATATAATTCTATAGGTAATATTTATAAGGACAATTATAAAGAAATATTTAATGAAAAAAAAACAAAAGCTTTTAAACAGGCTCCTAGCCCTATGATTGAATTGGATGAATGTAAAGAATGTTTTTATAATAAAGAGTGTAATGGATGTTTTGCAAAAGCATTTAAAATTGCAAAAGAAAAAAATCCTAATTGTCTTTGGAAAAAAAAATATTTTTCAAAATTATAAAGAATAAATCGCAAATTAAATTTAAAATTTAATTTGCGATTTTTTTGTAAATAATAGGGTATAAGATGTTAAATTGTTAAAATAATATTTTTCATAAAGAATATTAT
>NZ_WHJC01000411.1 GCF_009295725.1 Clostridium tarantellae | reverse complement strand
GTAATATAATTTACTAATTCTAAACAAATAAGTAAAAGTTAAAAAAATTAAGTTTGAATAAAAAGTATAAGCTATGTACAAACTATTTATGAGGTGATAAACATGGGAAATAAAAAGAATAATAAAAAGAAACATATAAATCATAATCCACAAGCTGAAAGTGTTAAAGCTTGTTTTGGAGAACCTAAAGCAAAAGAATATAATCCAAAAGATTTTAAAATTTAATAAATTAATATAATATTATAATAAATCATAACTTACAACATTCTACTTCATTTTCATTAAACCATTTTAAAGTGAAGTAGGATGTTTTATTATTTGCAAAAGAATTTTTTAATTATTATACTAAAAGGAAAATTATGATAAAATTAAATAAGCATATTATTAATAAAAGGGGGAAATACATATGCAAGTAAATGATAAATTACAGGCTTTAAGAAATTTAATGAGAGAAAAAGGTATAACAGCTTATATAATACCTAGTAGTGATAATCATATAAGTGAATATGTATGCAATTATTTTAAGAGTAGGGAATGGATTTCAGGCTTTACTGGATCAGCTGGAACTGTTTTAGTTACTTTAAAAGAAGCTTATTTATGGGTTGATGGAAGATATCATATTCAAGCTGATAAAGAAGTTACTAATACAGAATTTATAGTACAAAAATTAGGTAGTCCTAATGTAGATACTTTAAATGAATGGATAAAAAATAATTTAACAGAAGAAGATGTAGTTTCTTTTAATGGAAAAACTATGTCCATGAAAATATTTAATAATTTTAAAAGTGATACTTTAGATAAAAATATTACTTTTAAAGTAGAAGAAGATTTGATGGATATTTTATGGAAAGATAGACCAATACTTTCAAAAGAAAAACTATTTATTCATGAATTAAAATTTACTGGATTAACTGCTATTGAAAAAATAAATTTAGTTCGTGAAAAATTAGAGAAGGAGAGTATAGAGTCAGCTTTAATAACTTCTTTAGATGATATAGCTTGGTTACTTAACCTAAGAGGAAATGATATTGATAACAATCCTGTATTTTTAAGCTATGTACTATTAAATAAAGAAGAATGTATTCTATATATAGATAATAATAAAATTGATGAAAATATAATAAATTATTTAAAAGATAATAGAGTAGATGTAAAGTCATATGAAGATATACAATATGATTTATATAGTATAGAAGATGGACAAGTACTTACTTGTGATTATAATAAGACTAATGTATGGTTGTACAATTCAATTCCAACAACAGTAGAGATTAAAGATAGAGTAGGGATCACTACTGAATTAAAAGCTATAAAAAATAAAGTAGAATTAGAAAACTTAGAAAGATGCCAAATAAAAGATGGAGTAGCTATGGTTAAATTTATAAAGTGGTTAAAAGAAAATGCAAATAAATTTACTATAGATGAAATAATTGCTGCTAATAAATTAGAAAGTTTTAGAAAGGAACAAGAATTTAATTTAGGAGTAAGTTTTGATAGTATTTCAGCTTATAAAGAAAATGCAGCAATGATGCATTATAAAGCTACTCATTGTAATAAGTCCATTTTAGAACCAAAAGGTTTTTATTTAATAGATTCTGGTGGTCAGTATTTAGATGGTACAACGGATATAACTAGAACTATTGCTTTAGGACAATTAAGTGAACAAGAAAAAGAAGATTTTACCTTAACGCTTAAAGGACATATAGCTTTAAATAAAATTAAGTTTTTAGAAGGGACTTGTGGATGTAATTTAGATATTTTAGCTAGACAGTTTTTATGGGAGCATGGAATAGATTATAAATGTGGTACAGGTCATGGGGTAGGGTATTTACTTAATGTACATGAAGGACCACAAGGATTTAGTAGAATACTTAATAATGTAAAACTAGAAGAGGGAATGGTATTAACAAATGAACCTGGTGTGTATAAAGAAGGAAGATATGGCATAAGAATAGAAAATACTTTGACAGTCAAACCTTGGAAAGAAACAGAGTTTGGTAAATTCTTTAAGTTTCAAGTTATCTCATATTGTCCAATAGAGTTAGAAGCTATTGATATAAATTTATTAAAAGAAGAGGAAATAACATGGCTTAATGATTATCATGAAACAGTTTATAACAAATTAAAAAATTACTTAAATGAAGAGGAAAGTAATTGGTTGAAAAAATATACAAGAAAAATATAATATATAAATAAAATAAAGCATTAATCTAAGAGATATAATTTTTTAAATAGGTTGATGCTTTCATTTTATAAAATGTATATAAAAGTCTTTTTATATTTATATTTATTTTAGTATTACTTTAATAAGTATTACGTATTGTAATACTTATCAAAGTAATTTATTTTTAAAAATACACATAAAAATCCATAATGCCT
>NZ_WHJC01000410.1 GCF_009295725.1 Clostridium tarantellae | reverse complement strand
CTGGTATCAATTAGTGATTTTCACAAACCGTCGGTGCGACGGGGTTAGCTTGGGTAAACTTGTAACATTAGTTATATTGACCAAGAAGCTCACACTTCAAGCGTTAGCTAAGTGGAGAGTAGTTCACTTTGATGGGATATATCAGAAATTAAAGTTTTTATTTTATCCCTTTCCTCTAATATATTTTTTTGTGATAAATAATCCTGCTTTAAATATCTATTTACCTTACTCTCTAAAGCTGATAGTAGGGATTCATCAAAGGTATTTTCCGTAAATTCCCCTTTAATGGCACAATCCATCATATTATAAAGCTTTTTCATAGTCTTTTTTGTGTAATAATTATTAATGGACACAATTATTATACATAAAATTATTGAAATTACGGTAATCACTAAAGAAATAATAGTTAAGTTATCCATTTATTTAACCACCCACGAATATCCTGTACCATATATGGTTTTTATATATGTAGGCTTTGAAGGATTATCCTCTAGTTTATTTCTTAATCTTTTAATAGTTACAGAAAGGGCATTTTCATCTACATACTCTCCCCCATTGGTCCAAATCTTATCTACTAACATTTCTCTAGTAAGAGTATTGCCCCTATTTTCCACCAAGACTTTAAGAAGCTTTTGCTCAGTTTTACTTAATTCAATTAAAATTTCACCCTTTTTATATTCCATAGTATCAAAATTAAAAGAAAAATTATTTATTTCAAAAGAATTAACCTTTGAAGTTACTTGCCTAAGTTGAGCCTTTACCCTTGCTCTAAGAACCATTAAACTAAAGGGTTTAGTAACATAATCATTTGCTCCCATTTCAAGTCCTGTTACAATATCAGTTTCCATATCATTTGCAGTAAGTATAATAACAGGAATTAAAGAAGTTTTTCTAATATCATTAAGAAAATCTAATCCATTTCCATCTGGTAAATTTACATCTAAAATTATTAACTGAAAATCATAATTATTTACATATTCCTTTGCATTTTTTAAAGAATTAGCTTCATAAAAGGTATATTTTTCACTTTTTAAAGCTAGTACAATTCCTCTACTTAAAGCTTTATCATCTTCCACAATTAAAATACTCACATTATTTTTCATAAATTATTCCTTTCATCTTTACACTTTACATAATTAGAACCAATTACATTCCAATAACAATTTATATAAAGTAACTCATCTTTAATTTCAGCAGTTATTTCTCCCTGCATTTTATTCATAAGTTCCTTTACTATAGCTAGTCCTAATCCTGTACTATTTTTATTTAGTCCTCTAGATTTATCCCCCTTATAAAATTTATTAAATAAGAAGTCCTCATCTTTCTTTTTAAGGTTTCTAGCAGAGTTTATTATAGTTAATAAAGCTTTATCACTCTGCTTTGTAAGGTTTATTACAACTCTTCCTTTAGTATGTTTTACAGCATTTATTATTAGATTTTCTAAAACTCTTTTTACAGATGATTCCTCTCCTAAAATCATAATATTTTCTTCTTTTATATGTATATCCGGTTCTATATTATTATTAGTGAAATCATAGTAACAGGAAGTAATAACATCACATAATATTTCATTTAAATTTATTGAATTTAGTTTTATAGTATATTCAGGTGATTCTAATACAGAAAGGAGGAAAAATTCATTGAGTAAATCCTGAAGATCTTTAGCTCGTCTTTCTGTTATTTCTAAATATTCCTTTTGCTTTTCATAGGATAAAGTACTCTTATTTATCATTTGCAAATATCCCACTATAGACGTAAGGGGAGTTCTTAAATCATGGGATATACTAGCTATTAATGCTCTTAACTCTTCCTGTACTTTAATTTCCTTTAACTGAAAGGAAGTGCAAACATCTATATTTTCATTTATTTCCATAGCTAAATTTTCAATATCTTTATTAAATAGACTAATATCTATTTTCTTTTTACTTTTACTATTACTATAATCCTTTAATTGTTTAATTATATTCCTTAATTCTTTCTTCATTAAAAACAAATAAATAATTAAAAGTAAATTTATTCCCCCTAATATTAAAACTATCCATATCATTTTAATCTTCCCCTTTATTATATCAAGTGGTAAAAGCCACTTAATAAAGTATTTATAATATTTTATATCCTTCTTACTAAAAATAACCTGTTATATTTCTTGTAATATTATACCATTATCAATAAAAGTTCACATAAATTTTTTATATAAACTATGCCTTGTTAGTTTTTAAAATTTAATTTTTATCATAAAAAAACTATCTTTAAAATTTAAAAAATATTAAATTAAATAAATATATGTACCACTATGTGCTAGAACAAAATCTGCTTTGCAGACCGCCTTCGGCATTTTAATTAAAGTTATCCACAGATTTTTTAAATTATAATTTCCTAAAG
>NZ_WHJC01000409.1 GCF_009295725.1 Clostridium tarantellae | reverse complement strand
TAGAAATAGCTAGTATTGTCCATATTAGAGGTTTATATTTATTAATAAAATCAGTAACTAAATCGCTATTAAAAAAATCATTTAATGTATATATTTTATTTATAGCCACTTCGATTCCATTTACAATAGAAGCTAATATTTTTATAATAGTCCAACCAACCCATCTAAAACAATAATCAATAATATTCGCTATTTTTAGTATATTATTTTCATTAAGCTCTATTAATATTTGCTCTGCTCCCATATTTAACTTATCACCTCACTTTAAATTAAAGATTCTACCTGTATACAGCCTAATTCATAAAACTTTTTAATATTTTTATTTTCTATATTTTCTTCAGCAAGCTCTTTGAAATCTATCCAACTAATTTCATTAATGTCTTTAGAAAAATTTAAATTTAATTCTGTACTTAGCATAAAATTTACTTTTATTAACTCATCTGGTGCAAAAACTTGAGATAATTTAAAGTCTATTAATTCAAATTCATTTTTACTATCTTCTTCTATAAACTGATCTGCTAAATCTTCCTCTGAATTTAAATGGTCCTTTACTTTATCATTAGCCTTTTCATTTATATTTTTCTCATCTTCATTAGAATAATTATTTTCATTCTCTTTAAATAATATATCTTCTAAGATTACTTCTTTGTGAAGAGTATTTACTTCAATTGTATTTAATGATTTATTTTCATTATCAAAATCCAAATATAAATATTCATACCTATATTTTAATGAAGTTTCGCCTCTATTATAAATTGGATGAGGAATTATTTTATTTCCATAAATGTCTCGTCGTTTTATAACCCTTACAACTACACATTCTCCTTCTTGCAGTTTTAATTCTTCAGGTTTTAACAATCTTCTACCATCTAGGCTTTCAGTTTGATTTTTAGTAATATCTAATATTTTTCCTGCTCTTGAATAAGTTAAAATAGTTTGTTCTCCTATTAATTTAGAGAATTCTTCTGCTGTTTCATTCTCATTTGTTAAAATATAAATTTGATTACCACAATTTCCTATTATTGTTTTATAATCATCTCCATAAAGTTTTTTAAGTTGAGAATATGCTTGTATTATTAAATTAAATTTTATTCCACGCCCTAAGCAAACTGTTATTATATTAGCCATTCCCTCTATAACTGGCATATTGCCAAATTCATCAAGAAGAAATATAACTTCTCTATCACACTTACCTCTTTCATTTAAAGAAGCTTCTTTAGCTAATACATAATATAACTGTCTTACAAAAATACTAGAAATTACATGATTAGAAGCATCATAATCAGGAGTAACCATAAAAAGTGCTACTGGTTTATTATTATTTTTTTTAAAACCAATATCTTTTAAATTTATGGAATTTTTAGAAGTCATTTTTGCTATATCATCCATTGTAAACCTTTGAAGTTCTGACATTGCTACTGAAAATATACTTCCCCTAGCAGTTCCATCTGCAAATTTAGATGTTGCATATTGCATTTTAGCAACTGAATTTGCAGAAAGCTTATTAAAATATTCATCTAGTCTATTGTTTCCAAAAGAATCTTTACTTCCACCTAATTCTGAAAGCATATTAGCTACAGTATATAAAGTTATTTTAGATTTTTCTTTAAGTTTATTTTCTTCTAATTTATTTATAATTTTTTTATTTTTTTCTATTAATTCTATATCATTATTTTTATAATAAAGTTTTAAATTTTCTTTTAAAACTTTTATATCTTCATTTATTAAATTACATTTTTTTAAGCAATCATCTATAAGAGCTAAAATTAAAGCATTAACTAAACTCATAGCTGAATTTTGCCAAAAAGGATCTTTAGAATTAGGATTGTAATATAAAGCATATGTAAGTGTCTTACAAAGATTTTGTGCTTCACTATAATTTCCTTCATTACAAGCATCTATAATTAGTTGTAATGGATTATAACTCATAGAATTCATGGGTTGAACTAAATTTAATAATTCAACTCTATATCCTCTTTTTTCCAAAATATCTTTACTCATAGCTATAAGTTCTCCTTTTGGATCATTAATTATAAGTGATGCCTTTATTTTTGCTCTAGAATAAATATCTATAGTAGGAACTACAAAAGTTTCACCTTTACCACTTCTTGTAGTACCAATTATTAAATTATTAACAGCACTTTCATCTATAAGTATCTTATCTTCATATCTTGAAATAGGAATACCTGCTTTTCCTTCAAATTCTATTTTACTTTCTGGAATTGCTTTATATTGTTTTTTTAATTCTTCTAAACAAGCAAATCTACTTGTACCTTTTTGTCCTTCTTCAATTGAACAAAAGGAAGCTTTAATATTAAATACTATTTTTGATAAAATTATCAATGTTATTAGATAAGCTATAAAATAAATAATAGGATATTTAAT
>NZ_WHJC01000408.1 GCF_009295725.1 Clostridium tarantellae | reverse complement strand
ATTTAAGATAAAATTTGAATAAAATATTGTATACACTTGTATAAGGTTGTATTATAGTTAATTAGTAATAAATTTTAATGGAGGAATTTAAAGTGGCTAAAAAAACTAGTAGAAATAATGATTTTTTAAGTAGATATAGAAGTTCTACATCACCTAAAATATATTCATTATTATTAGATTTAGTTAATGACAATAGAGAAGATTTAGCAAAGGAGGTAATAAAGGTAGATTATTTAATAGATTATTTCAATAATTGTATAAAGAAAAGAGATTTTAAAGAGGGAAAAGAAACATTAAATAAAATAAAAGAAAGAATACAGGTATTAAAAAAAGAAAATGTAGATATAGCTCATTTAGAGCATTTATATAATCATATATTAAAAATTAATAAAGTAAAAAGTTTATAAAACATAAGAGTAAATATATTTTAAGGAGAGAAAAATGAAAAAATTTACAGAATTAGAATTAGATGAAGCGTTGATAGTAGCATTAGAAAAAATGGGGATTAAAGAACCAACAGATATTCAAAATAAAATGATTCCTTTAGTTAAAGAAAATAAAAATATTATAGGACAATCTCAAACGGGAACAGGAAAAACATTAGCTTATCTTTTACCTATAATAGAAAAAATAGATATTAATAAAAAAGAAATGCAAGCAATTATACTAGCACCAACCCATGAATTAGCAGTACAAATAAATAATACAATTTTAGATTTGAAAAAGAATAGTAATAAAGAAATAACATCTACTACGTTAGTTGGTAGTGGAAATATAACTAGACAAATTGAAAAGTTAAAAAGTAAACCTCATATTATAGTAGGTTCGTCAGGTAGAATATTAGAATTAATAAAAAAGAAAAAAGTTTCAGCCCACACAATAAAAACTCTTGTTATTGATGAAGGGGATAAGTTATTAGATTATATGAATATAGAAAGTGTAAATGCCATAATAAAATCTTGTCAAAGAGACATTCAAAAAATATTAGTATCAGCAACTTTAGTAACTAAAACTTTTGAAGTAGCTAAGAAAGTAATAGGTAATTGTGAAATTGTTCAAAGTGTAGAAGAAAATAAGGTTAATAGTGATATAGAACATGGATATTTTTTAGTAGAACATAGAGAAAAAGTAGATACTTTAAGAAAATTAATATATGCATCTAAAGCTAAAAAAACTATTGTATTTATAAATAAAAATTATGATGTTAATATGACATTATCAAAACTTAGATTTCATAAAATTAAAGCGGAAGCGCTTCATGGTACAAATAAAAAAGAAGAAAGAAAAAATGCATTAGAAGGTTTTAGAAAGGGAGATATTCAAGTTCTTATAGCTTCAGATATTGCTGCCAGAGGTCTTGATATTAAAGGAGTTACACATATAATAAATTTAGATATTCCAGAGGACAATAAGGATTATTTACATAGAGTTGGAAGAGTTGGAAGAGCTGGTGAGAAGGGAACTGCTTATTCACTTGTGGATAAGAGAGAATTACCTTTAATTAATGAATACGAAAACAAGTTTAAAGTATCAATTCCACAAATGTACATTTATGAAGGTGAAGTAAATATTGAACCTAAAAAGAAAGTTTATAAAAAATATAAAAGTAAAGATAAAAAAGATAATAATAAGAAGAAAAAAACTAAATTTAAGAAAAATTAATTTTAAAAATAAAGTGTTGGAAAAAATATCATAATGGTATATAATGTTTACATAACAAAAACTTTTAAAAGTGGGGAATTTTAGATGAAAAAAATATTAGTTAGTGTTTTAGCAGCCATTATGTTAGGATCAACTTTAACAGCTTGTGGGAAATCTAATACAGAAAAACCAGGTGCAAGCTCAGGAAAAGAAGATACTATAAATATATCAACAAAAGAAATAGCAGAGGCTATTAATGAAAAAATTCAAGTAAGAATGCCACAACCTGTGGATGATAATATGGCAAAAGATTTATTTCAGTTAAATTTAGATGACGTAGAAGAATATAATATAATTTCTACTGGTATAAGCCCAGGGGTAGATACTATTGCTATAGTCAAGGCTAAAGAAGGAAAAGTTGAAAATGTAAAAACTTCCTTTGAAAAGTATTTAGAAATAAAAAAGCAACCACCAGTTTATCCAGTAGATTTAGAAACCTTAGAATCAGCAAAAATTGAGGAAAAAGGTAATTATATTGCTTTATTAATAACAATGGAAAATGAAGGTGTAAATGTAGATACTGCTTCTAAAATATTTAATGAAAAATTAAAATAATTTAATAATTTTAATTTTCTATAATAAAAACTATGAAACCTAGATATTATCTAATTTCATAGTTTTTTTAGCTATAAACATTAATGTACATAAGTGAATTTATGGGGGAATTTTATTTATGGTATTTAGTAGTATATTG
>NZ_WHJC01000407.1 GCF_009295725.1 Clostridium tarantellae | reverse complement strand
TAACAATTAAAAGGCTTAGTATATATTAAATCATATGTATGTTTACTAAATATGTAAATTAATATTTCTAAAAAATTATTTTCTTTATTTAAATCAAATTTAGTATCAATAGTGGGTAATTTTACTCTTTTAGTTCTTTTAAGCCAATACATTAAGTTAGTAATTAAGTAAGTATCTAATAAATTTTCTTCTATGTTTTTATCAAATATTTTGGGATAAATGGTTATAGGTATATCTTCATAACAAATAAATCCTATATAGTTTCTTCCTTTTATTAAATTTTCATCAAAAATTAAAAATTGCTGTTTATTATTTTCCTGTTGGGTATACAAAGAACTATCATCATACAAAGAATATCTTTTATTCCAAGCTTCTTGAATAAAGATTTTAAACCTTTGTAATCTTTCAATAGGAAATTCTATAGGTTTTCCAAATTCTTTTAATTTCATAAAAATTATTCCTCTAATCCTTTATATTGCAATTGAAAATTATCTATATTTTTTTCAACTATAATTCCACCTTTTGATAATATATCTTTTATCTCATGTTCATTGTTAAATAAATACTCACTTAATAATGGAATTATTTTTTTGTTCATAATATTTTTTAAATCTTTTTCATTTTTGTTAATAAAAAAGGCATGTCCTAATAAATAGTCTGCACTTTTCTTCTCATCATAGATAGCTTTATTTATAGGTCTTAATATATGTTCGAAATTTGGTATAACTGTATAATCTGGATACATAGAAATAAAGTCAAATCTTCTTCTAAGAGCTAAATCAATTAAAGCAAGTGATTTATCAGCAGTATTCATTGTTCCTATGATGAATAAATTTGAAGGAACTGCAAATATTTCCTTAGAAGGCAATGTAATTTTAGTTTCATTTTCCATGCCTAATCTTTTATCTTCTTCTATTAAAGTAATTAATTCACCAAATATACGAGAGATATTTCCCCTATTAATTTCATCTATTATAATTACATAATTATTTTCTGGATCTACTTTAGCTCTTTCTACAAGATCTTTAAAAACTCCATCTTCTTTTATGAAAGAAAGAGTTTCTGTATTATTAGTATTGGCTCTTATGCCTTGAATAAAATCATCATAACTATAGTTTTGATGAAAAGTAGTAAAAATTATTTTTTTATTGGCTAAATAATTTTTATATCTAACAAAAACCTCTTTCCTATTTTTTTTAGCTTCATTTATAACTTCATCAACCTCTTTTTTTTCTATAATACTTACTGCATAATTAATGGTATTATAAGTTTTTCCTGTTCCTGGTGGACCATATAATATTAAATTTAAAGGAGTATCAATTTCTTTACTATATATTGTTTCTTCTTCATTTGACTTATATTCTAAGTATGTATTTATATCCTCTTCTTTGTCAATTTCTATTTTTTTTATTTCTTCTATTAAAATGTCAATATCTTTATTAAATAATTTATTTATAACTTCATCTTCGAAATCCTTTCGTTCTTCTAACTTTACATTTATAAAAGCTTTAGTACTATATTTATTTCCCCAAGATTTATTAGTAGGTAGAGTATTTATTAAATTTCCACTGACATCTGCAATTTTCTTAAACTTTCTTTTATAAAACTCTCCTTTTATTTTCTTAGCTTTCTCTATGAAAAAACCTAAAAACAACTCATTATTTTTTCCTACTGCATAAAAAATATTATTATTAGCATTTTTTCTTAAAGAAGTATCTTTGGAAACAATAACATCTTCTTTTAAATAGTTAACAACCTCTTCTCTAGATAACTCCTTATCATTAAAAGGTTGTATTTTCCAATAATTATTTTCTACATCCCATTCTTTATTTAAATTTTTTGAAAATATTAATTTACCATAAATTAAACCTATATTTTCATTATTTTTAACTTCAATATTAAATTTTTGAAAATATTTAAAAATTGTATCACATAATATTTCATAGCTATTTTCTACTTTAAATTCAGGCATAACATATTGCAAAAATTTATTTATTTTTAAATTTTTAAAAATTGATATTCTTTTTGATGGCAAAGAAATGTATGATATAACATTTCTTACAACTTCTGTGACTTTGGATAAATCCTTATATTTTTTATAATTAATTAAATTTCTAATCCAATCATTTTGTCTTACGAAGGTTAAGGCTAAAGTTCTTTTATCTTCATATCGGTGTTTGTCAAGAAAATTGTCGTATGCTTTGATTTAGAATCAAAAAATTTCAATATAAACTGTATTAACGAAAGTTAAATTTTTACAGATGATTTTAAAAAAGAACTCTCTTAAAAAATTATTGATATTTTTAAAAATTATTTACACAAGCTATTGTTTAAAGTTTTTTTTATTTCATCAGTAGGATTAAGTGCTACACATGGTGGTAGATCCCAATTTCTTAA
>NZ_WHJC01000406.1 GCF_009295725.1 Clostridium tarantellae | reverse complement strand
GGTAATAAAAATATAAATAGATAAAATAAATTTTTTTATAACAATCAAAATAAAAACTCTCTTTTTTGTCAAATATTTATATATATAATTATTACCAAAGTTACAAAAAAATAAATTAAACCTATTAATATTATTTTAAATTATAAAAATTAAATTGATATTAAAAAAGTAGTAAATTAGAGGATTTTAAAGATAATAGCGTTTAATTTCAAAAAAACAACAAAAATTAAAAGGAAATTGCTAGAATTATTCTTGAATTTAATTTTAATATTTACTATTATAAATATAGTAGTTAGCACTCATTAAACAAGAGTGCTAAAAAGGAAAAAAATCATTTGAATTTTTTAAAAAATAAATAATTTTTTAGGAGGGGTTTTGATGAATATTAAACCATTAGGAGATAGAATAGTAATTAAAAGATTAGAAGCTGAAGAAACTACTAAAAGTGGTATTGTTTTAGCTGGAACAGCAAAAGAAAGACCTCAAGAGGCCGAAGTAGTAGCTGTTGGTCCAGGAGCAATGGTTGATGGAAAAAGAGTAGAAATGGAAGTGAAAGTAGGAGATAAAGTTCTATTTTCAAAATATATTGGAACAGAAGTAAAAGTAGATGGAGAAGAGTATATAATTATAAAACAAGAAGATGTATTAGCAGTAGTTGAATAATTTTATTAAAAAAGATAATGTAAAGTTTTTTTAAAAAAATAGGAGGGTATAAAAATGGCTAAAAGTTTATTATTTGGAGAAGAAGCTAGAAGAGCAATGCAAGTAGGTGTTGATAAACTTGCTAATACTGTGAAAGTTACATTAGGACCTAAAGGAAGAAATGTTGTATTAGATAAAAAATTTGGATCACCACTTATAACTAATGATGGAGTTTCAATTGCAAGAGAAATAGATTTAGAAGATCCATATGAAAATATGGGAGCTCAATTAGTTAAAGAGGTTGCAACTAAAACAAATGATGTTGCAGGAGATGGAACTACAACTGCTACATTATTAGCACAAGCAATAATAAGAGAAGGCTTAAAAAATGTTACAGCAGGAGCTAATCCTATATTAGTAAGACATGGTATAAGAACAGCAGTAGAAAAAGCTGTAGAAGAAATAAAAAAAATATCTCAACCTGTTAATGGTAAAGAGGATATTGCTAGAGTTGCATCAATTTCAGCAGCAGATCCAGCTATAGGAAAATTAATAGCTGATGCTATGGAGAAGGTTGGAACTGAAGGGGTTATAACTGTAGAAGAATCTAAATCTATGGGAACAGAATTAGATGTTGTTGAGGGAATGCAATTTGATAGAGGATATGTATCACCTTATATGGTAACTGATACTGAAAAAATGGAAGCTTCATTAGATAGTCCATATATCTTAATAACTGACAAAAAAATTAGTAATATACAAGATATATTACCAGTATTAGAGCAAATAGTTCAAGCTGGAAGAAAATTATTAATCATTGCTGAAGATATAGAAGGTGAAGCAATGGCAACTTTAGTAGTTAATAAGTTAAGAGGAACTTTTACATGTGTAGCTGTTAAAGCTCCAGGATTTGGAGATAGAAGAAAAGAAATGTTACAAGATATTGCTATACTAACAGGGGGAACAGTAATTTCAGAAGAATTAGGTGGAGACTTAAAAGAAGTTACATTAGAAATGTTAGGTCAAGCAGAAAGTCTTAAAGTAACAAAAGACAATACTACTATAGTAAATGGAAAAGGAGATAAAGAAGAAATTAAAAATAGAATTTCTCAAATAAAATCTCAGTTAGAAGAAAGTACTTCAGAGTTTGATAAAGAAAAATTACAAGAAAGATTAGCTAAATTAGCTGGTGGAGTTGCTGTAATAAAAGTTGGTGCAGCTACAGAAACAGAATTAAAAGAAAGAAAATTAAGAATAGAAGATGCTTTAGCAGCAACAAAAGCAGCTGTTGAAGAAGGAATTGTACCAGGTGGTGGAGTAGCATATATTAATGCTATTGCTGAAGTAGAAAAATTAACTTCAGATGTTTCAGATACTCAAGTTGGTATTAATATAATAGTTAGAGCTTTAGAAGAGCCTATGAGACAAATTGTATACAATGCAGGAGAAGAGGGTTCTGTTATAATATATAAAGTTAAAAATAGTGAAGTAGGAATTGGATATGATGCTTTACATGGTAAATATATAAATATGATTAAAGCAGGTATAGTAGATCCAACTAAGGTTACAAGATCTGCACTTCAAAATGCTGCATCAGTAGCATCTTCATTCTTGACAACAGAGGCAGCAGTAGTAGATATTCCAGATAAGAATGATCAAGCACAAGCTAATCCACAAATGGGAATGGATGGAATGTATTAAAAAATTAGTAAATATTAATAAAATATGGATTGTAGTATTTTAAATGCTATGATCCTTATTTT
>NZ_WHJC01000405.1 GCF_009295725.1 Clostridium tarantellae | reverse complement strand
GAATATTTAAATATCACCTTTGAGGATAAAGATTCTATTCTTAATGGCTTTTTAGAAAGTGGAAAGATCTATTTAAATAATATAGCAGGAGTTAGTCTTGAATTTAATACTAACTCCTATAATAAAACCTTACTTTTTGAGTATTGCAGATATATTTATAATAATGCCTTTGAATATTTTGAACCTAATTTTAAAGGGTCATTAATTCAGTTACAAATACAAAATGTGGTGAGTGAAAATGATAAAGAATAATTTGCAAAAACAAAGGGATTTATTAAGAACCTACAATATGCCTATGGAAATTGTAAAGAAAATAACCACTGTAGATGAGGATGGTTATAAGAAGGAAGATTATAAAGTAATTTATAAATGTTTTGGTAATATTAATAACCTTTATGGAAAAGAGCTTTATAATGCCTTTGGAGTAGGTTTAGAAAACACTTTAAATATAAGAATTAAATATTGTAATTTATTAAAGGAAATATTCTTTAAAAGTGATAATAAAAATAGAGAGTATAAGGTTAAATGGAATAATATTATTTTTGATATTTTCTTAGTGGATTTTCTAGGCTTTAATAATGAGGATGTTATTTTAAAGGTGAGAAGGTTAGATTAATGGCTTATATAGAAGTTACAGGCCTTGAAGAATTAATAAAGGAATGTGAAAGACTTGGAGGAAAGGGAGCCACTGAAAATGCTAATAGAAAAATACTAAAAAAAGCAGCTAAACTTACACAGGGAGAAGCAAAAGGTAAAGCTCCAAGAAGTGAAAACCCTATGAATAGTGGAAGAAAAGGAAGTAGAACAGGAAAGCATATGGGGGATAATATTCCCCTTAGTGGAGTAAAAAATAGAAATGGAAGTTTATATATAATAGTTGGATGGGATAAAGGAGATAATTCTCCTTTTTTTTATGCCAAATTTATTGAATATGGAACCTCTAAAATTCCTGCCAATCCCTTTTTACTTAATGCTTTAAATAAGTATAAAAAAGATTTTGAACTATTAGCAAAGGTGGAATATGAAAAATTAATTGAAAAGTTAAGGTAAGGACTATGAATAAAAAAATATTAGAAGCTTTAAAAGATTTAAAAGTACCAGTTTTATATGGGTGGTATGATGAAAGTTTAAATAAAACCCATATAACCTTTTTTACCTTTAGTGAGGTTCCTGAAGATTATTCAGATGATGAATATGAAAGTATAGAAAATTATATTCAGGTGGATATTTGGAGCAAGGAAAATGTGGAAGGGTTAAAAAGAAAAGTTAAAAAAGCAATGAAAAATAAGGACTTTATTTATATAGATGGTAGAGATCAATTTGAAACAGATACAAAGCTATATCATAAGGCTTTAAGGTTTTATATAGCAAATGCTGAAGAATAAGGAGGAAAATTAATGGCAGAAACCATAGTAAATAGTAGAAGAATGGGACTTAGAGATATTAGTATTTCAGTAGTTAAAGAAAATAGTACATCTAACTATAGTACAGATGTAGTTAAAAAATTAGCGAGATCCATAAGTGCTAAAGTAACAGAAAAGAAAAAGGTGGATAAAATTTATTCAGATGATGGCACAGAGGATGTTATTGAAACCTTAGAAAGTATTGAAATTGAAATAGAAATAAATGATTTAAGTCCAGAGCAGGAAGCACTATTAAGAGGATGTAAATATGAAAATGGATTTTTAATAGATAATCAAGATGATATGGCTAATGAAATTGCCATAGGATGGAGAGCTAAAAGAACAGATAAAAAATATGAATTTGTATGGAATTATTGTGGTAAGTTCAATGATGGAACTACAGATACCTATGAAACCCAACAGGATAAATTAAAAACTCAAACCCCTAAATTAAAAGGTACTTTCTATCCAAGAGCTAAAGATGGTAACTGGAGGGTAAGAGTTAATGAAAGTTATCTAAAGGAAGAGCATGGGGATGCAAAAAAAGCTATACAAAGTTGGTTTGATAAGGTGCAGGAGCCAGTACAAAAAACACAATAGGAGGAATTTATTTTGAATATAGTATTAAACATTAATGGGGAAAATAAAAGTTTTTCAGCTAGAAAAATAACTGGAATGAAATATAGAAGATTTTTAGAAATACAAAGTGTATTAAGTGAGGTGGAAGAGAAGCAACTTCCTTTTAAACTAGAGCATTATGATATGTTAGTTACCTTCTTAGTGGAAGTCTTTGATAATAAATTTACAGAGGAAGAATTATTAGAAGGATTAGGAGCAGATGAAATTCAAGTTAAATGGATTGAAGTAGCTAAAGAAGTTGATAGTAGAACTAAAGCAGGTATGCAAAAACTAACAAAAAACTAATGAAGGAAGATTCAAAGGAATCTTCCTTTTTTGATGAATACGATAAGGAAAATGGGTATGAAGATGAAAGCATAGAAGAAGAGTA
>NZ_WHJC01000404.1 GCF_009295725.1 Clostridium tarantellae | reverse complement strand
CACGCCGCCAGCGTTCATCCTGAGCCAGGATCAAACTCTCAAATTAAAAGTTTAATCATTTACTCATATTACTTATAAAAGAATTGCTGGTTTACTTAAATTTATCTGTTTAATTTTCAAAGATCATTTCTTTCATTTATCTTGTCGCATTCAATCGACTAGTTTAGTTTACTACTTTAGTCGTTTCTTGTCAATAACTTTTTAAAAGTTTTTTTAATTTTATTTAAAAAAATTAACTTTTAAAAGCTTTTATCGACATCAACAACGTGTTTTATCTTATCATTTTAAATTTATATTTTTTCATGATGTTTTATTAAATTTCGATATTATTCTAATATTTCTTATTTTTTCAATATTATTCGTAATTTTCCTTGTAATGATACGCTTGGCAAAGTTTATAGAATTAATGTGATTGAACTACCTCTAAGCTAAAGACTTCGAAGCTTCCTAGTCAATATCCCTACGGGAACAAGTTTATCTAGGCTCTAAAAGTCGCACAGACCGGTATACTACCAATAGATTTTATACTATCAACTTTTCTAAATTGATACTTGCATTTATATCTCTATCGTATTTTATTCCACAATTAGGACATATCCATTCTCTAAGTCCTAAGCTTTTTACTTCTTTGTTTTTACAGTCACAATAAGAACAAAGCTTAGAACTTGCATAATTTGATGGTGCTACTATCATATTTCTACCATACCAACTAACTTTATTTCTATATCAACTAATATAGAAATATAATATCTATTACTTGGTGTTTTAGATATAGTACAATTTTTTATTAATCCATCAAAATTTCTGTGTTGTTTTATCTTAATCATAGATTTTAATTTAGGAATTTTTATATAACCATTTTCAATAAATACTGTTCCTTTTTGGTTATTAGTTGTATAGGAAAATCTATTTGTTTTTTTGCTTTTGAATTTTGGAAAGCCTACAGATTTATCTCTAAAGAAATTTTTATAAGCCTTTTCTAAGTTAAGTTGCTCATTTGCTAAAACTAAGCTATCAACTTCTTTAAGCCACTCAAATTCTTTTTTATATTGAGCAGGTGTAGGGTATTTCATTTGCTTAATGTCTAATTATTTATTTTCTTCATAAGACTTAATTCTATCTGCTAACATTTGATTATATGTAAACCTAGAACAACCAAAAGTCTTACCTAAATATATTTTTTGTTCTTCATTAGAATATAGTCTAAATTTATAAGCTTTAAGCATAGCACTCTCCTTTATATCCTTGACTTTGGATATATTTTTTCAAGACTTCAGAACTAACATGACCTATGGTTGAAACAAAATACCCATCTGTGAAAAACGTTCTTTCTTTCCAAAAAAGTTTTTCTAAATAATAAGAAAAATCTTTCCATAATCTTATAGTAGTTTGTTCCTTCAAAACTCTTATAATCATTAATAGACATATTTTAGGCTCTGTTTCAACCATTAGGTGAATATGGTCTTTGTCAGTTTCTATTTCTAATATTAAGAAATCATACTTATTTTAAATATCTATCATAGTATTTTTGATATATTCTCCATAGGGTATCATATAATTTTTGTTTTCTATATTTACAAACAAAAATTATATGATACCTTAATAGGAATTTACTATGACTTTTACTATTATACATCTAGTATCACCTCATATATTAATAATATTAGAAACAATATGGAGTATGAAATTATTATGCTAAAAAATAGAACAATAATAAGATTCTTCCATTGATACGAAACTTTACAATAAACTGAAAGAACTATCTGAACAAACTAAAATACTAATTTTTAGGCTATTAGATGAAGCTTTAGAATATTGTTGACCAAGTACAATAATTAATATTTTGTAACGAATTCATCCCTTAAACTAAAGATTTAGGATATTTATTCTATGCCTTTTTAAATATCTCCATCATAAAGATACGTAGATTCTTTATGAAAAGTTTGATACCTACAATATCTGAAGTCCTATTTCCAAGGATAATTTCAATTCTTCTATCCCTCATAGCAAATACTAAGTCAGGAAGTACATTGAGTATTTTACATTAAGAATAACTACTCTTAGCAACTATATATATTAAGTTGCACGAAAATCTCCTATACTTAATCTTGCCTAATTTAAATTATAGGTTGTATGTAACCGACTTGTATACAAAAATCGTTAAGTCAACAGTAATATTATAATCTAATTTTTAAAAAATTATTAAAATATAAACAATAAAATGAAATATAAAAAACTATGATCATACTGAAAAAAAGAAAATTAGAAAATATTTTAAATATTGTAGAAGTTATATGTTCCCTAATTATTCATGAAAAAATAAAAATCATAATAGATATGGCTTAAAATAATGCTTTTCTACAAAAAAAAATTCACCTATTAGGTGAAAAAGTATAGAAAAAAGGATTCAACCC
>NZ_WHJC01000403.1 GCF_009295725.1 Clostridium tarantellae | reverse complement strand
AAATATAACTTTATGTATTTAGTAATAACTGCAATTAAACCATATTGATATATATTTACCTATAATAATATAGTTTAATGTAGATTAGTATTAAAAAGTTTAGCATAATAATTTTATTAAGTTATAGTATGAACACATTAAGAATAAAAATAAAAGTATATAAATTTTATGTTTATGGGAGGTTATTTTTGATGAATAGAATAGTATTAATTTGCTCAATAGGTATGTCTACAACCTTACTAGTATCTAAAATGAAAGCTAGTGCAAAGGAGAAAGGAATAAATTGTACTATTAAAGCAATATCAGAATTAGAACTGAAAAAATATGAAAATGAAGTAGATGTAGTTTTGTTAGGACCTCAAGTTAAATTTATGTTTAAAAAATTACAAAATAAATTTCAAGAGAAGTGTATACCAGTAGATATGATTAATACTGTTGATTATGGTACTATGAATGGAGAAAAAGTTTTAAAACAAGCTTTGAATTTATTACAATGCAAAAGAAATGAAACAAAAGCAATAATATAATTTAGATATTTAAGAAAAAGCTAAAAGCCTTATATTTAGGTTTCTAGCTTTTTTTATAAAAATAATATAAAAGGTTCATTTAAATTAATTAATACATATATTAAAATATTAATAACAATATAAGGGTTAAATGTTATGGAAGAATTATATTTTAATGATAATAATATTGATATTGCTTTTGAAAAATTCCCCATATTAGAAGATGAAAATTATATTATTAGACAACCTAAAGATATAGATTGGAAAGATATAATTGAAATTTATAGTAATAAAGAATTATTAATAGTAGACCGTTTGCCTCAAATATATGATAAAGATGCAGCTAAGGAATTTATAACTTTTATTAGATTTAAATATAAATATAAAGAAAGAATAGATTGGAGTATATATTCAAATAAAGACAAAAAATGTATAGGTTTAGTAGGAATATATAATATAAGTAAAATAGATGCAAGAGCAGAGATTGGATATATTATGTCAAAAAAATATATGAGAAAAGGCATAATGACCATGGCTTTAAATAAAGTTTTAGGATATTTATTTAATAATTTAAAATTTAATAGAATAGAAGCTAATGTTTATAAAGAAAATTTACCTTCAATTAGATTATGTGAAAAATTAAAATTTTCATTAGAAGGAGTTAGATTAGAATATATGTATAATGATTTTACAGGAATTTATATGGATAGCTATATTTTCTCTATTTTAAATAATAATAAAAATTAAATTTTAACTTATAAAAATAAAGACAAAATTAATAAATTTTGTCTTTAAAGTTTAATTACTTAATTGAAATTCTGAGTTTGTAATAGTAAAATTATTTTTTAATCCTGAAGATATATACACTTTTTTATCATTTGTAATAAAAATTGCTTCAGTATTTTCTAAACTTTCAATTAAAGATAAGCCTTCTTCTAATCCTTTTGAAAATACAGTGGTAGATAAAGCGTCCCCATCTAATGATTTATCTGAAACAATAGTTATTCCAGCAATATTATTTTCATAAGGATATCCAGTAGATGGATTTAATATATGATGATATTTAATATTATCTTTTTCAATAAATCTTTCATATATACCAGAAGTAACTATTGATTTATTAGTTTCACTAATATTACCTATTATATTTCCTCTTTCACTAAAAGGATTTTGAATGCCTATTTTCCATTTTTCTCCTGAAGGTTTTAAACCTAAGACATAAAGATTTCCTCCTAAATCTATAATAGCACTGTTTATATTATTTTCTTTAAAAAAATTAGCAATTATATCAGCAATATATCCCTTAGCAATTGCCCCTAAATCTATAATCATGTTAGGTTTTTTTAGAAAAATAGTTTTATTATAATCATTTACGTCTACTTCTTTATAATTTATTAAAGGTAATATATTTTTAATTTCATTTTTAGTAGGCACTTTAGCTTCTGGTAATCCTATACTCCATAATTTTACTAATGGTCCTATTGTAATATCAAAATCACCGTTAGATAATTGAGAATATTTAAGTCCGGTTTTTATAATATTAAAAGTAGAATCACTTACTTTTAAAGGTTTTTTTCCGGCTAATTTATTTAAGTTATCTAATTCAGTTCCACTTCTATTTAGACTGACCAAATTTTCAATTTCTTTTATCTTATCAAATGCTTTATTTAAAATATCTTCATTTTTATTATCATATATAGAGATTTTTATAGCTGTTCCCATAAATATTTCCGTTTTTGTTAAGGGTGTTTCATTAAGCACTTTTTTATTGTTGTTAGAACAACTAATAAATATTAATGCAAATAAAATTAAAGATAATATTTTAATAAAAATTTTTTTAAATATATTCATTAATTATAATCCTCCAAAAATTTTGTTTTAAATATATATTGAAATCATTAATTATTAAAAGTTTCTAATTC
>NZ_WHJC01000402.1 GCF_009295725.1 Clostridium tarantellae | reverse complement strand
ATTATATACTATTGAATTTAATTTAATTAATTGGTATTATTTTCTTTGTAATTATTATTCATTGGGGAAATTCTTAAGAATGGGGGCTTTATAATGAGCGAAATTATTGTAAGTAAATTTGGAGGTAGTTCTCTAGCAAATTCTGAGCAATTTAAAAAAGTTAAAAATATAATTTTATCAAATCCTAATAGAAAATATATTATTCCCTCTGCACCTGGCAAAAGATTTGATAAAGATTATAAAATAACAGATCTTTTATACTTATGTCATGCACATGTAACAAGTGGCATACCTTTTGATGATGTTTTTAATTTAATTGAAGAAAGATATACAAGCATCGCTTTTGATCTTTCTATAAACTTAGATTTAGCACCTTATTTCAAAGAAATAAAAAATAATATCTCTAATGGTGCCTCTTCAGATTATGCTGCTAGTAGAGGAGAATTTTTAAATGGTATTATTTTAGCTAAATATTTAGATTTTAATTTTATAGATTCAGCAGATATTATAGTATTTGATGAAAGTGGTAATTATAATGTAGAAAAAACTCAATTAGCTATTAATAGATATATTAAACCTTTAAAAAATGCTATAATACCTGGTTTTTATGGTGCTAATGAAAGTGGTGAAATTATAACTTTCTCAAGAGGTGGGTCGGATATTACAGGTTCTATAATATCTGCTGGAGTAAATGCAAAAACTTACGAAAACTGGACAGATGTTTCAGGATTCTTAATGGCAGACCCTCGAATAGTAACTAACCCTAAAACTATTGATGTTATTACATATAAAGAATTAAGAGAATTATCTTATATGGGCGCATCAGTATTACATGAAGAAGCTATTTTTCCTGTAAGAGAAAAAGGAATTCCTATAAGAATAAAAAATACTAATATTCCTAGTGATAATGGTACTTTAATAATCAATGATATAAGTACATATTCTTGTGATAATAATGCTTCAATAACAGGAATTGCTGGCAAAAAAAATTTTACTCTTATATCTATAGAAAAAGCTCTTATGAATTCCGAATTAGGTTTTTGTAGAAAAGTCTTATCCATTTTAGAAATATACGATGTATCTTTTGAAACTATGCCTGCAAGTATAGATTCTGTAGCTTTTTTAATTGATTCTAACAAATTAAAAAATAAAACATCTAAAATTTTAGATGAAATTAAAAGACAATGTAATCCTGATTCAATAGATGTCTTTCATAATATGGCAGTTCTGGCTACTGTAGGCAGATGCTTGTCTTATATTCCAAGTGCTCCATCTAAAATATTTAATGCACTTTCAGAAAGCAACGTAAATATTAAAATGATAGATCATGGTTCAAGTGAATTAAATATTTTAATAGGTATAAAAAATGAAGATTTTGAAAAAGCTATGAACGCAATTTATAATAAATTTGTTAAGAAAAATTAATTAAAAACACAGTAAATATTAAAAATATCTACTGTGTTTTTAATTATTATTCTTATTTATTACTCTTTTCTTTTAATAATTGTTTTAATTTTTTAAATTGTTCTGAATATTTTTTATGAGTTGCTCCTGGAAAAGCTTTAAATAATCTTCTTTGTAAAGTAGATTTATTTTTAATGTTACGAAGATTTTCTACTAATTTATCTATTTTTTCATTACTACAAAATTTCTCTTCTTTTCTTAATTTATTAAATAATTTTCTTAATTCTTCTTCATTAAATCTTTGAGGTTCTTCCCCTATTGCTTTTAATTCATTTATAAAGTGAGTAATTTGTTGTAATTTACCATTTATTTTTAGTAATGCAAATACAGTTACACTTAAGTCTAAAATAAAAATTATTGAAATTATACTAACTATTATAGTTAAAATTACTTTTGGAAAATCTAAAACTAATGATACAATTATAGGGTTAATCAATTCTATAACTACTAAACACATAATTCCAAACAAAGTAGAATTTAAGAGACATACTCTTCCATGAATATTAAATTTTCTTTCAGAGTAATCCCACCATTTAGTATGAAAAAGCACTTCTAAAATCACAGATGTTACATACTCTAATAATGAAGTTAATAACATACCAAATAGAAATACTAAAAGAGCATTATCCTTAAAAGGTCCTAAAACCTTAGTTACTATTAATGCACCTACTCCATATATAGGGCAAATAGGACCATTTAAAAATCCTCTATTTACAAATTTCTTTTCTCCAATAGAACAATATATAGTTTCACATATCCATCCTAAAAAACTATATATAAAAAAATAAGCTAAATATTTAATTAAAGTATCCATAAATTAAACTCTCCTAAAATTATTTTTATATTAATATTTTACAAACTAAAAATTTAATGTAAAAGAAAGAATTTTTTTAAAATCATAATAATATTATTATTAAAAGTATTAATTTAATGAATTAAAATATAAATAAAGATTATAATTATT
>NZ_WHJC01000401.1 GCF_009295725.1 Clostridium tarantellae | reverse complement strand
GTTTTTGGTAATTATATTAAAACAAAGGTTACCGGCTATTTTCACGTCTAAATTTTTGGTAATTTATAAACTTTTTTCTAATTAAAATTTGTCAATGGTATTTGAATCCAAAGATTAAACACTAGTGAAATGGCATAAATTTAGGTATTACATCTTTTGTTTTTGAATCACCTCAAAATAATGGAGAAAGAACTTTAAATGAAAAAAAAATTCCTAAGGAAGCTGATGGATTAATAAATACATTTGGATATAAAACCTTAGAAGAAGATTTGAATAAAATAGAAAATATAATAAATGATATGAAAAATGAAGGAGCTGAGTTTATTATTGTAGGTATGCATTGGGGAATTGAATATGATAAAAACCCAAGTGAATATCAAAAAAAAATAGCTAAAGAATTAAATAATTTTGGTGTTGATTTAGTTTTAGGAAGTCATCCCCATGTGATACAACCAATAGAAAAAATTAAAAATGAACAGGGAGAAGAAACTATAGTGGTATATTCTATGGGAAATTTTTTATCCAATCAAAGTAAAGAAACCATAGGCAAATCAGAAACATCTGATGGTGTTATATTAGAATTTAAAATAGGACAAAACGAAAAAAAAGATATTGTTATAAAAGATTATAAAATAATACCTACATGGGTTTATAAATATAATGATAATAATGGAAATACTAAATATAAAATTCTTTCAGCTGAAGATACATTAAAATCAGAGGAAGCAAAAAATAAATTATCTAAAGAAATTTTACAAAAAATAAAAAAATCAGAAGAAGCAACTAAAAGTATTTTAAAAAATAATAATTAAGAAAAGAGTGTTGATTAAATAACACTCTTTTTTGTTATTATAAGATCTTTTTTATAAATTTCTTTAAATTTTTCAGTACATCTATAAGCTTGTCGTATTTCTAAATCTAAATTTTCATCTGAGAAAAGAATAATTTCCACATTTTCATCATTAA
Organism: Clostridium tarantellae; assembly: GCF_009295725.1. Classification (GTDB taxonomy): domain Bacteria; phylum Bacillota; class Clostridia; order Clostridiales; family Clostridiaceae; genus Sarcina; species Sarcina tarantellae. The sequence goes on along the minus strand of NZ_WHJC01000401.1, from coordinate 1,465 downwards.
TTAATACTTTTAAGTCTTTTATAGATCCTATTAAACTTCTGTCTAAGCCTTCAGATAACTTTAATAAAACTCCAATAAATTCAATATTTGCAATATCTAATCTGTTTAAGATAGTAGAGTATTTAGGTAAAGATATTTCAAAAGAATTATTTCTATGGAAGGCTGCACATAAAGCACTCATTAAAATCTCTTTGTGACTTAGTCCGTTTAAAGGTGAATTAAGAATTATATATAAAGAATGTATATGATGATCATAGTATCTTATACTAATACCACAATCATGAAGTAAAGATGCGGTTTTAACTATATTATTAAAGGAATTATCCAATTTATGTAAAGAGGATAATTCATTAAATAATTTTTTAGTTAAATTATATACATTATAAGCATGAGGGTAATTCACATTTAAAGTTTCCATAATTCCTTTTAAACTTGCATCTAAAATATCTTTTTTATTATTAAAATTTTGTTCTAAATAATCATATAAAATACCTTCTCTAAGCCCACGGCCACTTATTTCTATTTTTGAAGTTTGTGTGAAATTAAGAATTTGTTTTAGTATACCCGTAGCAGCTACAATTACATCGGCTCTAGAATTAGATAATCCTTCGATTTTTTTTCTTTGTCTTAAATTTTTGCTTTTTAACATATGATATAAGTCTTCAATATCATAATCAAAAAACACATAGTTATGAGATAAATCAATTGGATATCTTTTTTTTCTGCGATCAATTTTACCTAAATTTCTAATTGAACCTCCAATACCTATTATAGATTCAAAAGAATTATTACATAACCAATCTATATTTTTAAGGTTATCAATAATATATTTAAGTGATTTTTCATTGTTTTCATAGCAAATAGTATCATCTAATTTGAATAAGGTAGTTAAAGTAACATATCCAAAAGGTAATGAAACTTTTTTAAAAATTTCATTATCTACTATCCAAGCTAAATGAGTTGTATTACCATTTATATCCACTAGAAGAGAATTTTTTATATATAATGAATTTCTAGCACCTAAAAAATTATAATATAATTCTTCTTCATTAGTTAATGTCTTAATATCTAAGTCTAAAATTTTTAAAAGTTTGCTTTTAAAGTTAGCTTTATTTTCAGCTTGTCTTAAAGCTTCAGTTTCAACAGTTATTATTTTGGAAGCACCAGAAGATATGCACATATCTTTAAATGATTTAACTGTTGATAATGTAAAATTTATTTTATCTTCACTTATAATTGAGCAACTGATTAAATCAGATCCAAGTCTAATACTTTCTTTTAGCTCATCAATAATTCTAAAATATCCAGAATCCCATACTTCAGCTAGGGTCATTCTAACTGCATTTGATCCTATATCAATAACTCCGATTCTATTCATAGTTATCCCCTTTAAAGTTTTAAATTAAGTATTTATATATAATCAATATTATATAATTTTTTTTACAGTTTTCAATGATTATTTTAT
>NZ_WHJC01000400.1 GCF_009295725.1 Clostridium tarantellae | reverse complement strand
AGAATTAATTTATGGCAAGTTGCTTAAAACAATACAACTTGATAAAAATATAACTACGCTTGAAGATGTTATTAATCATCTTAATAACGATTCTTTAGCTAGTTAAATTTATTGTAAAGTGGTGTAAATTAAATGAACATACTAAATATAATGAAGGTTCCATTAAAGAAATATTAACTATAAAAAAATATATGCCTTATGAAGTATTAAAAACTCTTTATTCAAGTGAAAAATTTTTAGAATTAAAACAAGAATGTTAACTCTTTTATTAATATTAGAGAATAACACAAGTAATAGTATTTTTAAAATTCTAAAGTAGTCAGATGCAATAGTTAGAAAAACTATTCATAGATATAATAAGTTTGGATTAGAAGGACTTAAAAATTTAGAACATCCTCCTAATGAAGCTATATTGAATGATGAGGAACTTAGTGTAATTGATAATGCTTTAATGAAATTTCCTCGTGACCAGAGCTTAATTATAATAATTGGGTGGGTGAACTTTTAGTTAAAACTTTACTAACTAGAACAAAAAAAGAGAAATTGTATATGATGTTACTAATGATTAAACTGATTATCTTATTTATCAATTATCTTATAAAGGAAATTTAGATAATTTTAAGCTTTTTTTAATACAATCCTTAAGAAATATATTGTTCTAAATTAAAATCAAATGAAAATGCTTTATTTAGCAACTAAAAAAATTAATTCTAAATGAACTAAAGGTTATAAAAATGCAATTTGACAATAAATGAATTAAAAATAATATTTGATGAGAAATTTAAGTAAAATAATTAAAAGAACTTTCGAGAATTATTAATACATCTCAAAAGTTCTGTAAAATATTTTTTATTGTAAACAATATACATATAACCAAAAAATATTAATTATATAAAGAAGTTATAAATACACAAATTTTCTTACTAACCCAAAAGCTATGTTATTTTAGAAACTAGCCCTCCCTCACAAGGTATTAGCAGTTAAACACTGAATTTTTTTATATAAATGTCTTTTTTATGTGTTATTTATATATATAACTCTACATTTAACGCTGTTAAAACAGTTTCCATATCAGCAAAAGTAGTAATGTTTTGTGATGATGAAGAAATAGCCTGTCCTATAGCTTCATTTTTTTCATTTAAAACTATACTTCCTGAATCTCCTTGATCTAATTGTAATTTAGCTAAGGTTAATCCTTTAAATAAAAATGGTGTTTTAAATCTTCCACCATATGAAATCTCTATAGTTGTATTAATAGTTGTTACTTCTCCCATAGTAAGTCCTGATGTTCTTCCTACTTTTTTTATTCTTTCTCCAATTACAGCTTTTGAAATTCCTGTAATTTTTCCTACTAATGCTATTTCCTTAGATTGAACTAATGAAGGCTTTATAATTTTTCCAATGGCAGCATCTACAAAATTTTCTGGTTTAGGATTTAATCTATGAAACTTAAGAGGTATAAACTCACTTAATCTTGCTACTATATCTCTTGGCGATTCTCCCCCATCTATACCTCCAGGTTGCACTAATGGAATACCAATTTCCCCTCGTGTTAAATCTGCAATAACATGATTATTAGTTAATATATAATAATCTTTTACTCCATAAGGATTATCTCTAGTAACAATACATCCTATTGTTCCTGCTTCCTTTAGATTTTGCTTTGATATGCCATAACCTGCTACTAATGGTCTAATCTTTTCTTTTAAAGATTTTTGTGCTTGTTCTCCTATTTCTATAACATCAGTCTTTATTCCCATATATGTTTTGGGAATAAAATTAGATTTATCTATTTCAGATGTTTTATTATGAACTAATACATGTACACTTAATTCACCTGTATCTTTTCCATTAATAACTTTATATCCTAATCCTACACCTATCACATTTTTAAAAGATTTTAAATAAAAATAATCTTTATCACAAATATCTGTTATTTTATTTGCTAATAATTTATCCATAAAAATTTCCTTATTTAATATTATTTACATAATTATAATATGCAAAAAAAATATTTTTGAGATAAAAAATTATTTACTTTTTTTATTTGATCTTTTTAAATCTATTTCTTTTATTTTTTCTTTTAAACCTACATTTATATTTTCTGGTTGTGAAATATAATCCAATTTTAAAGACTCATACTCTGTAATTAAAATCTGTCCTATTTTTTTATTTTTAACTTCTTGCTTACTTATGTTAACTTGTTTGTAAAAAATTTCTGAATAAATTATAAAAATTATCATTATTAAGGTAATAATAACACTTAAACCTATGCTAAAACTTCTTACTAAGTTAATTAATTTATTACTCATAATTCCTCCAATAAAATTACTATAATTTTATCTTTATATAATTCTCAAGTTTTTAATTTATATTTTAAAATCATATCTTTTTTAGTAATTAAAGTATTTTAACATTACTAAATTACTATATAATTAATAT
>NZ_WHJC01000399.1 GCF_009295725.1 Clostridium tarantellae | reverse complement strand
GATTTAATATTATATTAACTAGATTTAAATCTTTATCATCTATAAAAATAATTCTTTTTGCATCTTTATTTAAATTCAAAAAATTTCTTAATCTTTCTTTATTTATAGATTTTGATAATATTTTTTTATTTTTTAAATGAGTTTCTTTAATAAAATTGCTTCTAGTATTAAACTTTTTATACCATTCTTTGGATACAATTATTCCTCCAATATTATATAAATATTTTAACATTTTTATGTCATTTTCCCCCATATTAAAAAATCTATATCCATTCACATTTTCTCCAAATTCTTTCAATACATAATACTTTCCTTGTATATATTTTGCTAACATCCAATAATTATCTATTTTTTCATCTGTATGAGCCAAAATACAATGTTTTTCATTATGAGAAATAAAGTTCCAATGATCTGAAATTCTTAAACTTCCCTCTGGTTTATAATCCCAAGTTATACCAGGCATGTTATAACAACTAGAACTATATGGACTTTTATTTATATAATGAAATTTTTTTATTTCATTTAACACTTCTTTAGGTGTTATTTTTCCCTTTTGTGGTACTAATATCATTTTCATTTATTTATTTTTCTTTATAAAGCTATATATTATTTACTTAAACATAGTTTTATAACTTCTCCTTAGTTTAATTTATTATCTATAGTATATGTAAAAAAACAAATTAAAAACCTCTGTTTAACTACTATAAAAATTATAGTTACACAGAGGCTTTCACTTATATTTTAATATTTATTTTTTAATTTATATTATATTAAAAATCTCATTAGTGCTAAAGCAAAAGTTACTGTTGCGGCTCCACCAAGTCTAGTTGAAACTTGTGCAAAAGGCATAAGTTCTAATCTATTTCCAGCTGTAAGTATAGCTACGTCACCAGTACCACCTTGTCCACTATTACAAGCTGTAACCATAGCTGCTTCAATAGGATTCATATTCATCCACTTACCTACAAAGAATCCAACTACTACTACAGTAAGTACAGTACAGAATATAGTAATTAAATAAGCTGGATTTGTTATAACAGCCACTAATCTTTGCCAAGGAGTCATAGCTACTCCAACTCCAAGTAATAATGGCACTGTTATTGCTGTAACAGTAAATTTAAATACTGCATATCCACCCTCTTCTATATCTTTAGGAATTATTCCAAGCATTTTTGATAATACAGCAGCTAATAACATTACTATTGGTGCCGGAAGACCTATAGCATCGTTTACATAAACGCCAACTAAGTATAATACTAATGCTAATATACCTGCTTTAGTCATTTGACCAATATCTATTTTCAATTCTCTCTTTTGTTTTGCAAGTTTTATTATTTCATCATCTTCTCCTGATTTTAACAATGAACCATTTCCTGAAAATTGTGGTTTTTTGTCACCTAAATGCTTTAATAAACCAGATAATATAATAGCTGTTAAACTTCCTAACATAACAACTGGTAATATTTGTCCAAATAATCCTTCTTGTCCTTGTCCTAAAAGAGCCGCATATCCCATTGATAAAGGTAGTGCACCTTCCCCAACTCCGCCAGCCATTATAGGTACTACAATAAAGAAATATGTTTTGTATGCTCCTATACCAAGCAATGTTCCTACTCCAACTCCTACTAATGAAGCACAAACTGCTCCACTTACTAAAGGAACAAACATTTTTGCAAAAGCTTTAATAAGAACTTGTCTATTCATACTGCATATACTGCCAACTACAATACATGCTATAAATACATATAAAAAATTAGTTGATTTCATAAAGAATTTTACTGATTCAACTGCTTGTGTTGGAATTAAATGTGCATATACCATGTAAGATGGTAAAAAGGTTGCAAAGATAACTTTCCCTCCTATATCTTTTAATATAGGTATTCTTTGCCCAATTTCAGAACAAGTAAATCCATATAAAATCATTATTGCTCCAGCACCTAACATATCCTTAGGATACTTTCCTTCAGCTAATAAAGCTATTACAACTAATAATAATGGAATATATATTCCTAATGGAATTATTCCAATTTTAAAGCTAAAAAATTTTTTCAACTTGTATAAACCATTATTTTTCTTTACAGTTTCTTCATTTTCAACCACTTGTTTTTTATTAACACTTATAGCCATATTATTATATCCTCCTTAGTTTTTTCTAAATTATCGTTTTCAAAAAGTGTTGAATTTTTTAAATTTTCTGTATATTCCCATATTAAACCTCCTATAAATAAATGTCAACATTTGTTTATAGTTTTAACATTTGTTATTTTTTATATATAATAACTTATTTAAAATCATATGTAATTTACTTTTTTTATTTATTTTCTTTAAAATTAATACATAATTTTAAACATTTGTTATTTTTTAAAACTTTTGTAGGATTATTTTCGTATATCAACTTGAAAATTTATACAAAAAATATTATAATTAATCTGCATTTATTTACTTAATTTAAAATATATTAG
>NZ_WHJC01000398.1 GCF_009295725.1 Clostridium tarantellae | reverse complement strand
GTAATGGAAATAAAAGTGAAAAGGATTATAGAATTTTACAAGTAATTAATCGTAAATGGAATAGTATAATAGCAAATTTTAATGAAATAGATAAAGCTTTAACTGAGCTAAATTATGCTGAAAGTAAAAAAGAAGCTCTTTGGAAAATTTGGATAGGAGAATTAGAAGAAAAAGATATGGATGAATACATAGATATTATTTATTATTCACCTGATGAATTATTAAATATCACAGAATTTTCTATAGAAGAATGGTGGTAATCTAAAATTTTGTATTTAACAAAAAGTTTTAAATAAACATAATTTAAAAGATTATATTTATTTAAAGCTTTTTTTATTAAACATTTTAAATTTTATAAATTCCTTTACTCTAGTAACATTATGTAATATTTAAACATAATATATACTAGCAAGATTCATCTTGACTTTTTTTTTAGGTGATTTATATGAATGAAGTTTCAATGCCACTTTATAGCTTTGCACCTAAAAATCTTCCTTATGTTGAAATTACTAATATGGGAGGGTTTGTAGCAAGCTTTTTTGTAACTTATACGTTAAATGGTAAAGAAGAATTTAAAGAATCTGGAGTCTTTTCTATTTTCTTTTCAAAAAAAATAGAAATTCCTTTTGGTGCTACTAATATTCATGTTTTAGTCAATGCATATAATGGACTAGCTCAATGGAATCCTATATATAATAATAATTTTAATACTCCATCCACATTAAAACTAACCTTACATGGTACTATTTGGAATCCTCATTATAAGGTTATAAAGGATCCTAATCCAATTAATTATTATGTAGAAGCTGCTAATAATTCTGGTATTATTGCATTATTACTGGTTCAATATAATTTTGAAGGAAAACGTTATTCTATAATAACAGATGAATTTTCTTTAGGGATGATTAGAACTGTAAACCTTCCTAAAGATGCTACAAATATTTATATTGCATTAAAACCAAGTAGTGGAAAACTTAGAATTGCTTATCCTAATTTTTATGAAAAAAATCTTAGTAAACCTATTAATTTAGAATTAAAATTTTATGGTTCATTATATGCAGAAACTGTTTGGGAAAACGGAAAAGAAGTTACTGAAGATATTGATAATATTATTAAATTAATTAAATTTCCTGATAAAGGAGATGTTTATGTAGGACAACCTATTGAATTTTCAATAGTATTAACAAATCATTCTAAAAATAATATTACTGATATTATGTTATGGGAAGAATTCATTCCTGATTCTGCTAAATTTGTTGAGAATTCATTAAAAGTAAATAGTGAATCTATTTATTCAACCTCTTTTCCTAAATCAGGAATATTTTTAGGTAATTTAAATGCAACATCTACTTCTACTATAAGATATAAAGTTATATTTAATTCTATACCTTTAATAACAAAATTAGATGGAACACTTAATCACATTGATTATACTTTTGCAGAACAACCTAAAATAACCTATTCATATATAGATTCTAATAATAATAAGAAAACTGTTACTTTAATTGGAAATATAGAGCCTATAACCATTAGAAATCCCTTAAATACATCTCCTTATAATTCATTAAATTTAAATATAGATTATTCAGATGAAGTAAAAACCCCAGCACCTCTTAATTCATCTAATACTTTTAAAAGAACTTTAAATGATAATACTATTTTTAATAGTTATGAACAATATATAAATTTTTTCAAATCTATACAATAAATATAATTTAAAATATATTTATTGATTTTATTAACTTTAATAAAGTCATGATTATAATAAAATTATTAAAAATCATGACTTTTCAAATTAATTAATAGAAAGTACTTGTAAAATACCCTCTATTAATTATTCCTTAATAAATAAAATTCAAAATATTATTTTTTACTGTAAAAACTTAATAAATTCTATTAATTGTTTTTCCGCTAATTCTTTATTATTCTCAGGAAATTTAATTACTTTCAAAAGTCCTTCTAATGAATCTACTTCATAAATATCAAAAATTTTATTTGCTGTTAACTGTTCACTTTTTCCTATTTCCATAACTCCTTCAACTGTAAACATAGAAAATTTAACATATTTACCTAAATACATTACTAAAACTTCTTTAGTAGCAAAATTTCTATAATAAAATCCCCAATTATGTGAAAAATCATTATGTTTGGGTAAGTTAATTAAGTTTGAAAATATAAACCACATATTTTCATTATCTATTTTAACTTCATAATCACTTACAAATAATGTGTTATCAAGATACTCTCTAGCTTTTTTTTGATCTTCTAAAGGACAAATTAAATATCCATAATTTTTTAATTTAAGTGCATTATTTCTATAATCCATAACATCCATTTTTCTTTCCTCCTAAAAATATTTTTAAATAAAATCTTATACTAATAATATACCTACTTACATTTTAAATTCAAGAAAGATTAATTAAACATATAAAAGATATTTTCTATGTTTAATTAAGGAATATCTATAT
>NZ_WHJC01000397.1 GCF_009295725.1 Clostridium tarantellae | reverse complement strand
ATTTAATAAGGAACCATATATTTATTGGTAAATATATGAAGTATGGAGGAAATAAAATGAATAGTTTATTAAGTAGTGCCATATTAGATATATCAAGAAATGATTATCATTATTTAATGAGGTTGCCACATGTAGTTGGTGTAGGAATGGGCTATAAGTGTATTAATGAATGTATGACAAATGAATTAAGTATACATGTTTTAGTGGAAAAAAAGGTGTCTAGTGATTCATTAAATTGTTGTTCTATGATTCCAAGAGACTATAAAAATATAAAAACTGATGTTATTGAAGTAGGTAGTAAAAATAGAGAAAGTACTGAAAATAGTGAAAATGTATTTTTAGGAACTGCACCTACAGGTTTGCCACAGAGAAAAAGACCCCTAGAAGGAGGATATGGCATAAGTGTTATAAATTCTACAAATTCCACTGGAACTATAGGGTGTGTTGTTACTAGAGGGTCTAAATACTATGTTTTAAGTAATAATCATGTTCTAGCAGGCTATAATGACTTTCCTATTGGAGCAAAGTTTATACAACCTGGTGGTGATGATAAAGGAAAATATCCTGAGGATTTTGTAGCTACATTAAGTGATTTTATTCCTTTATATTTTAAAAGTGGATCTGCTGTACCAGAAAATTATGTGGATGCAGCTATTGCTGAGATTACAAATCCATCCTTAAAAAGCAATAAAATAGCTTTAGTAGGAGCAATAAAAGGAGTTGCAGCTCCCGTATTAAATGAAAATATTAAAAAAGTTGGTACAACCAGTGGATTAACTAAGGGAAAAATAGTAACAGTTGGTACAACGGCTAATGTTAAATATGATAATGGAAAGACTGCTTTTTTTAAAGATCAAGTGTTAGCAGGGCTTTATAATAAAGGGGGAGATTCTGGTTCTATAATACTAAATGAAAAAGATGAAGCTATAGGTCTTCTTATGTCTGGGGGAGGACCTAATTATAAAACTTGTATATTTAATAATATTCAAAATGTGCTTAAAGCTTTAAAAATAAACATTTATTTAAAATAGTGTAAATTAAAAAATGTATTAATTTAAAAAAATTAATACATTTTTTCAAATTAATACATTTTGTTTATTAAATAAGCTACATTTTCAGAGAATCTTTTAACAGTCTTTATTCCTTCTTCATCTTGTAAAGCTTCACCAGGCTCTTTTCCAAATACTATATTCCAATAAGTTGAGCCAGGAACTATCATATCATTTATAAAATAGAACATAAGCATTTCTTGAATAGTTGAAGTGCTTCCACCCCTTCTAGCTACAGCAATAGGACCACCTACCATTCTTGATAAGAAATTTCCTTGTTGCTTAGATGCCATAGCAATTCTTTGAAGAGCTATCATAACTTCACCACGAGCTGTTCCCCAATATACTGGTGATGCTACAATTAAACCTTGAGCATTTTTTATTTTTTCTATTATTTTTTCAAAACCATCATTATAGTTTCCATCTCCATACATACAATCTTTTAAATCCATATGAGCAAGAGAAACTACCTCTGCTTCAACTCCATTTTCTTTTATTACTTTAGCACATTCATCAAGAACTTGAGCACAGTTTCCATCTTCTTTAGGACTTCCACTTAATAATATTACTTTTTTCATTTAATCATCTCCTATTAAACATTTCATTTAAATTTTATCACCAATATATGGTGAACTCAACTTTTAAATATTTATTATTTTTTTCCTTATAACGAAAAAATATTATAAATTTATTAATTAATTCTTTATAAGTTCTTTTTTTATATAAGCACTATCATATAATACTTTAGAGTTATTTTCTATAATAATTTCTTCAGAGTTAACATTGCCAGTATATTTATCTATAACTTTTCTAAAAATTTTATTTTTTCTATAATAATTTTGTCCAACCTTTATAAAGTGTAGATTCTTTTCAATTATGTGATAAGAATATTTTTCTTCATTTAATGCACGTAATTCTCCACACAGATGCTTGTCTGTTGTATAGGTAATTATTTGATAGGTATTCCCTGTGTTATTAGTAAATCTATAATCTAAATAATTAAATACTATGGAAGTGCCTGTACCAAAAGGAATAACTCTATTAAAATCAGGAAACAAATCAAATTCATTATGATGGTGATGCTCTATAATTTCTAAAGGACTATGTAAAATCATCCAATGAAGTAAATTAGTAAATTGACACATACCTCCACCTAAGCCCTTCTTAGCTGTACCATTTTGAATAGTAAGTCCTTCTTTATAACCTTTTCTTTCATTACAAGAACCTACTAACTTCCAAAAAGAAAAGGTTTCTCCAGGTTTTATTATAATACCATTTATTTTAGGTGCTGATAGATTTAAATTAATGGCTTTATTTTCTTGAAGCTTCATATCCACATTCCCTAGTTTCCTTCGTATAAGAGAATTATGTGAATAAATTAAAAAGGGTAACTTTTCTTCTCTATGTTCACTAGCATATTTATTATTAT
>NZ_WHJC01000396.1 GCF_009295725.1 Clostridium tarantellae | reverse complement strand
TACTTTTTCACCTAATAGGTGAATTTTTTTTTGTAGAAAAGCATTATTTTAAGCCATATCTATTATGATTTTTATTTTTTCATGAATAATTAGGGTTAAGAGTTAATTTAATGAATTTCTTAAAAGGGTGTGATGAATTTAATTTAATTTATAGGAATAAAATTTTTTCACAAGGTTTTTACTTATGTTTTATATTAATAGGTATGATGACAATAACAATATTATTAATAGGTAAAATGAATTTATGTTACTTTTTAGCAATTGAATTTTTTTTACCTGGTATTTATGTTATATATAAAACTATGAAAGAAGGATTACTTATACCTAGAATAAAAGCAAGCAAGAAAAATACTAGAAAGAGGTATATATTAATACTGCTTATTGTATTTTTATGTATATTAGGTAGTGATTGGGAGTTCTTGAAATCAGATAAAAGTTTAATTATGAAAACAGCACGTATAATGTTTGACATATTAATGGATATTCTATTTATTATAATTCCAACACATTTTGCAGTAAAAGCATTAGGCAAAAAATCTCAGGAAAATGACAAGAAGTTTAATAATTAATAATTTAAAAATTAGTAAGAATTAAGATTTTATATTATAGTGATGATGAAAAGTATACATTAAATTTTGTATAAAACAGATTAATTAAAACTTATAGGAGGGACAGCTTATGAAGTTTCATAATGAAGAGGAAAGAGTTGATAAAGAGTTACATCATGTATATTTTGATGGTTATTTAATATTGCAAGCTTTAGCATTAATTACTTTAACCTTAAAAATGTACTTAATAAATATTAATATATTATCTATTAGTCCAGAGTTGTTAATATTAGTAGGAGGGAATTCATACATATTTATAAGAACTTTATTTTTAAGAGTTAATTTAATAGATTTTTTTAAAGGAAGAGATGAATTTAACTTAACATATAGAAATAAAATTTTTTATGAAGCTTTTTACATAGAGTTTATTGGGTTATTGGTTATGATGGCGATATTAGCACTTATGATTAACAGAGGGATATTAAGGAATGAAGCTTTTTTATTATCATTCTTTAATATAGAAATCTTCATACCATGCGCTTATGTTACATATAAAAGTATGAAAAAAGGATTACTTATATCTAGAGTAAGTAAGAATAAACAGAAAGTAAGAAAAATATTAGGCTCAGTAATAGGAGCTGTACTATTCATTTTACTGAATAATTGGAATAGAATAATTTCAGGTGAAGTATTAACTAATAGAGATATAATATTTATCTTAAAGGATATCATACTTTGGGTAATTTTTGTTATCATACCCCTTAATCTTATATCTAAAAAATCAGAGAAAAATGCGGATAAATTGGCTAACTAGAAAAAAGTTCAATAAAAATTATATTTTATAATTTTTATTGAACTTTTTTATTTTTGTAATGTAAAAATAAAATTTTTAGTATGATTTTTGCCACAATTAAATGGAAATACTTCAAGCTTTTAATGATAAAAAAGCTCATATATAATTTAAATTGTAAACAGTTTCAAAAAAGGTTGAAAGGGTGATAATATGTTAGAAAATTTAAAGATAAAGATATTTGCAGATGGAGCAGATTTAGAAGGAATGGTTCAAGAGTATAACAAAGGCATTGTTAGTGGATTTACAACAAATCCATCATTAATGAAAAAAGCTGGAATTAAGGATTATAAAAAGTTTGCAAAAGAAGTATTAAAAGCAATAAAAGATATGCCAGTTTCTTTTGAGGTTTTTTCAGACAATATAGATGACATGGAAAAAGAAGCAAGAGAAATATCTACCTGGGGAGATAATGTTTATATAAAAATTCCTGTTACAAATACAAAAGGTAATTTTACAGGAGAGATAATTAAAAAGCTAAGTGATGAAGGAATTAAGGTTAATGTTACAGCGGTATTTACAATAGAGCAAGTTAAAGAAATAATAAAAGCTTTAAATCCTAAAACACCAAGTATTATTTCAATTTTTGCTGGTAGAATAGCAGATACAGGAGTGAATCCTATAAATATTGTTAAAGAAGCAGTAGAGCTTTGTAAAGATAAACCTAATATTGAAATTTTATGGGCAAGTTGCAGAGAAGCTTTGAATGTAGTGCATGCTGATGAAAGTGGGTGTCAAATAATTACTATAACAAATGATATATTAGATAAATTTAAGAATTTTGGGAAATCATTAGAGGAGTATTCTTTAGATACAGTAAATGGATTTTATAAAGATGCCATAAGTTTAGGGTATAAAATATTATAAATAATTTATTTTTAGGGTTTGTTTTCATTATTAAAAACAAAATATTTAAACGTTAATTTAATAGTGCAATGTTTTTTAAGTAGCTTATATGTAAAGATAGTGTAAAGTTTAATATGAAAAAATAGGTTAGATATTATTTTGAAAATATTATTTTTAAAAACTATCAAAGATTATTTTTAGGTACAACAAAAAGACCTTCTATGAGAAGATTTTAAAAAT
>NZ_WHJC01000395.1 GCF_009295725.1 Clostridium tarantellae | reverse complement strand
CACGCCGCCAGCGTTCATCCTGAGCCAGGATCAAACTCTCAAATTAAAAGTTTAATCATTTACTCATATTACTTATAAAAGAATTGCTGGTTTACTTAAATTTATCTGTTTAATTTTCAAAGATCATTTCTTTATTTGGTTTGTCACCCTCAAGCGACTTTCTTAGTTTATCACTAAAAGTTTTTTTTGTCAACAACTTTTTTTAAAACTTTTTAATTTCTTAATAAGTTTGTTGTTGTTACTCAGTTGCACTCATCAGCAACGAGATTTATCTTAACATAGTAATTTAAAAAATATTTTCTCTGTTATTCTCTTATTATAAATTATTTCTAATTTACTTAAATTTTATGCTTTTTTCTCTTAATTGCTTCTATAGATACACCTGGTACTGTTTGTTTTAATTTTAAACAATACAAAGCAAATTTATTTTAATACAGTATATTATTAACAAGTTAATTTAACTTTAATAAATCTTTATATTTATTATGTTATAACTAAAATAACAAACATGATATAAAACTTATAATAAAGAAAACGTATCAACACTATAATTTTAAAATATCAAATAAAATAATAAGTCCAGTGAAATTTAATATATCCACTGGACTTATTATTTTAATAAAAATGCTTTTACTTAATTCATTAAAGACAGCCTATATTTTATATAGTACCTTTTATATGTTAATAAATTCCTAAAGGTAATCCAACTGCATACCATATAATTAGAAGAGTTGTCCATCCTACTAATAATGCTAATGAGTATGGAACCATTGTTGAAATCATTGTTCCTATTCCTGACTCTTTATCATATTTTTCACTAAATGAAACTATTAAAGCAAAATAAGTCATTAATGGTGAAATTATATTAGTAGTAGAATCTCCTATTCTATAAGCCATTTGAGTAAATTCAGGACTTATACCCATTCGTAATAACATAGGAACAAATACTGGTGCCATTATTGCCCATTTAGCTGAAGCAGATCCCATAAATAAATTTATAAATGCAGTTACAATTACAAATCCTATTAATAATGGAATACCACTTATTCCTGTAGATTTAAGAAATTCTGATCCTTTAACAGCTATTACTGTACCTAAATTACTATGCGAAAAAAATGCCACAAACTGAGATGCAAAGAATACTAAAACTATATATCCTCCCATAGTAGACATGGTTTTTCCCATTTGATTTATTACATCTTTATCATTTTTAATAGTTCCCACTCCTATACCATAACCAATACCAGATATAAGGAAAAGGAATGCAATTGTAACAACTATAGAATCCATAAATGGTGACTTTAGAATTTCTTTAGTTTCAGGATTTCTTAATATACCTGACTCTGGTAATACCAAAGCAACTATAATAATTAACCCTATTAATAGAAATATTCCTGCAAATTTTAATCCTCTTTTTTCCTTTAAAGTTAATCCAATCATGTTAATAGATTTTTCACTTGTTTTAGGCTTATATTCACCTAACCTAGGTTCAACTACTTTTTCAGTAATTATTGTACCTATAATTGTTATTAAAAAAGTTGATACTATTAAAAAAAACCAGTTAGCTGTAACTGATACAGCATATTCAGGATTTATTATTTTAGCTCCTTCTGTTGTTATCCCTGCTAATAAAGCATCTGTTGGACCTGGCAAAAGATTTGCACTAAACCCTCCTGATACACCAGCAAATGCAGCAGCTATACCTGCCAAAGGATGTCTACCAAAACTTAAAAATACTACAGCTCCTAATGGAATTAATACAACATAACCTGCATCTGAGGCTATACTTGACATAACACCAGCAAAAACTACAACAACTGTAATTAAACTTTTGGGAGTTTTTGAAACTAAACTTTTTAATGAAGTTCCTATTAATCCTGTTCCTTCAGCAACACCAACACCTAGCATAGCTACAAGAACCGTTCCCAAAGCAGCAAAACTTGTAAAATTAGTAATAAGCGACTTAAACATATATCTTATTCCATCTGAAGATAAAAGACTTGTTACTGTTGCAGTCATTTCTTTTATTTCATTAGTTGTCCTATCTAATCCTGTATATGTAACTGAAACACCCATATTGGATAAAACTGCTGATAATATTATGATACCCATACATAAAAATATAAATATTGTAGCTGGATGCGGTAATTTATTCCCTACAGTTTCAATAAAGTCTAAAATTCCCCTACGTTTTTTAACAACTTTATTTTCCATAACCTTCCCCCTTATTAAATTTTATATCAATATGAAATATCTAACATTATTTGTATTTATATTGATAAATTTCTTTTAACTGTTTAATATGTAATTAATTATAGCATTTTTTATTAAAAAATCAATATTTTGCTTCATTAAAAATTAATTTATTTTTAATATGTCCATATTTTTAATATTATTACATTAACAATTTTATGTGTTGATGTAGAATTGTTACTATTTTATTATAATTTTATTGTGAGGTATAATACTTTTCAAATTTATTTTGATATATTATTAAAATTCATTTAATATACTCTATATAAATT
>NZ_WHJC01000394.1 GCF_009295725.1 Clostridium tarantellae | reverse complement strand
TAATAATATTATTAGTCTGTTTAAGATTTAAACATTTATACTTATTGTATTACTGCTTTATTACAAAAAATTTTATGAAAAATAAAATAGAGATAAAAAAATTAACCTCTGCTTTAATATTATTTTTATTCTTTTTAATTCAATATAAACTAAGTATATATAATATTTTTAAACTCTCTATATATTTAAAATTTTATTACTAATATAATTAATTTCAAATTCATTAATTATATTGTCACCATTTAAATCATATTCTAATTTTTCTTGTCCAAAGTATTTTGACACTAATGCAAGATCTTCAATATCAACGCTACCATCTTTATTTATGTCAGCTGATACTTCTAATTGATCTATAGCATCTTGAAGTATATTAGCTGCACTATTAACTTGATCTTGTGTTGCACTACTATCATTTAATACACTCTTAGCTTTTTCTAATGCAATTAATAATGTATTCCAGCTTTCACTTGTCCATTTATCTTCTACAAATTTATCACTAGTTTCTATAGTTTCAATTAATTTCTTAAGTTGCAATTTATCAACTATTATTATTTCAATTTCTGATTCTACATAGGCATCTGTAATTACTTTTATTTTATAATATCCACTTTCATAAAAACCATATCCACGTTCAGTTTTATCTGGAGTAGCATAAGGTTTACCATCTTTAGTAATAACTATATTATCTTTTTTATGTTGTGCAGGTATAATTAGATATACATTCTCATTTGAAATACCTCCATTATAAATATCACCATTTTCTAAATTTAATCCTATTTCTGCTTTATTACAGCCATTTAATAATTCATCTTCTATATCTAGTGATGTTCCATAAGGTATATCTAAAGTAATATTTTTTTGATTATTATAAGCGATAAAATTTGTAAGACTATAAAAATGGTTAATATCATTTATCCCAATTGTAATTTTTAAATCAGATGAACAGTAAGCAAATGTATCACTACTTAAATTATTAATAGAATTAGGAATAACAACATTTTTTAATTCAGTACAACCATAAAAAGCATAGGAATTAATACTACTGATAGAATTTGTAAATGTAATGTTTTCCAATAAACTTCCGGAAAAAGCTTCAGCTTCTATTGCAACTAAAGAATCAGGAAATACTATATCTTGCAATCCACAACGTGAAAAAGCTAGGCTACCTATACTACGTATAGAATTTCCTAATGAAATATTTTTTAAATAATAACATCTTGTAAAAGCACGAGATTCTATAGTTTTAACTGAATCTGGAATTTTAATGTACTCTAAACCTGAGTGGTCAAAAGCTCCTTCATCAATAGTTTGCAAAGTATTAGGTAGTTCTATACTTTTTAATCCAGTACAAAAATAAAATGCTCCAATACCTATTGTTTCAATACCTTCAGGTAACTTTATAGATTAAAGCCAATAATTAGGATTACTGATATCCCCAGTAAAAATATTTCCCCAAACTTTATCTGTTTTAGTTAATGACAAATCAATATTTGGTATTTTAATTTCTTTTAAATAATCATAATCCTCCCAAGACATTTGTTTAGTTCCTTCTGTTATTATTTTAATATTTTTTACGGAACCTATATTAGCCCCTATCATTATGTCTTTTAGCGAATTGTTGTCCTTTAGCTTAACCGTCACTGTATCACCATTAATTTCAATATTATCATCTAATATATTATAGTTTTTTTTAGTTATTGTATGTTTCATAACTGGTAATGAAGTGCTTTTATCATGTGTCAACAATATTGGATAAGTTATTTCATCAACTTTAGGTATGCCTTCTTGTGCAAAAACTATTGTTGAATGTGAAAATGTTGAAGCTATTATTACTCCTGATAATAATAATATTTGTATTTTATTTTTTACCATTGATGTATCCCCCATACTTTATATATAATAATAATTAAACCTTATTATATGGTAAATTTAACCAATTATCAATATTTCTTTTCTATTTTTAGGGTTAAATAATTTATGATGTTGGAATTTTAATATACTTTCATATTAACATTTACATATTCTTTATTTAAATTAAAATAAATCAATCATTACTTGTTCTTAATCTATAATATATTTAAATCTTAAAAATATTTGTAATAACTTGGTAACAAATTAGACAATAATTGTATAGTTTATATTATTAAAAGACAAAGAAGAATATAAAAAATGGGTAAAGCCAAAACTATTCATATTAGTTTTAAAAGCACAAAAAAAGATCAGGAACTTTATAATTTACTAATAAATTTAGAAGACAGATCTCAAGTAATAAAAGAAATATTACGGGAAGATTTAATTAAGAATACAAAGGAGTGAATACTATGAACTTTGAGTTATCAATTCATAGAGATAATCAATTAATTTGTAAGTTCCAAAATCAGTTAAAGAAAAAAGATTTTCTTAAATTAAATAGCATATCTATATTGGGATTAGCAACTGTAATGACAATAAATAGTGGTAATCCTTTTATTAATAAAATGTTAATATCAAAAGAAGATATATATGGATTATTGCAATGTTTAATAA
>NZ_WHJC01000393.1 GCF_009295725.1 Clostridium tarantellae | reverse complement strand
ACATAGTCTATTTATTTTAAAATTTACTTCATATAATCTATATTTATAATAATTTATAAAGTTTTGTTTTAATTTAAATTTATATGAATTTTTTTAATAAGGCACATACTAAAGTGGATAGTAATCCTAGTCCTAATAATCCACATGAAGTTTTTTTGCTTTTCTTAGTTTTTGATTTAACTTCTTTAATTGGTTCTGTTACTTCTTTTTTATCCTTATTTGAAGTAGTGTCTTTAATTTGCTCTTTTTTATTAGTTATTTCGTTTTTTACAGAACTAATAACATTTTTTGTTTCAGTACATGTATCAGTTTGAGTAGCAACAGTAGACACAGGAGCTATGTCAGTTTGAGTAGCAACTGCAGATACTGGAGCTATGTCAGTTTGAGTAGCAACCGCAGATACTGGAGTTGTTACTTTATTTATTTTATTGATACTTTTCTTTTCTGTACCTATAGTTACATTATTATATTTATTAACTTCACTTGTAACATCTGTTTTATTTTTAATAACATCTGTTTTAACTGATGTAGTTATTTTATTATTAACAGGTACAGTAATTACTTCTGTTTTTATATCAGTAGATGAATCATCTTTTAACTTATGGTCAATAGTATGACTTTCTTTAATGTTTTTATTAGTTTTATTATCAGTTCCAACATTTATATTAGTTTGAGTTTCTGTTGTTGTAGTGTTATTTAAATTAGTTTCAGTACCAACTGTTTTTGTATTATCTAAATCAGTTTCAGTGCTGGCATCAGTTCCAACATTTATATTAGTTTGAGTTTCTGTTGTTGTAGTGTTATTTAAATTAGTTTCAGTACTAGTTGTTTTTATATTATCTAAATCAGTTTCAGTAATAGAATCACTTCCAACTGCTGAATCAACTTTATTATTAGTTATAGAAGATGAAGTCATATTAGTTATGTCATCATTTAATTGATTAGTGTAATCTGCAACTAATTTCTTTACATTTTCTAATGTTGTTTTATTTAATTGATTTTTTACTTCTTCTTTATTAATTAAATCATCTAGTTTAGATAAAGTAGTTTTCTTTTCTTCTATTGTAGCATGACTATATGGTGCAAATATTTCTTTCTCTTTCTTTATAGCAGTAATTAAATTATTTAAAGAAGCAGTAGTATTTCTTATTGAGTCTCCAGATTGATCAATCCAATGTAAATGACATTTTAATTCACTATTTTTATTTAGTTTTAAACTTTTAGCTTTGTTTAATGAAGCTGTAGATAATCTTATCATTTTTTCGTAATTAGTTAATTTGGATAAATCTGAGTTATCTAATAAATTACAAGCTTCTTCCATATCTTTAATTGCAGAGTTCATTTGTTCAATATTATAAGATGATTCTTTTTTACTATTATCAAAAATTTTAGTGTAGGTATTTAATATATTATAAGCTGTTGATAAAGTTTTTTTATTAAGGCTTTCTTCTTTTTCATTTTTAACAATAATATTCTTTAAAGCATAAAGAGCCGTTTCTTTTTCTTCATTTGAATATTCTTTATCTGATGATAAAACTTTTTCTACATTTTTTATAGTAGAGTTTAAATTGTTTAAATTATTACAACCAATTCGTACTTCTTCTCCCATTGAAGAAATAAAATCTATGTGAGTATTAAGTTCTTCAGTAAGATTTTTATCTTTTAAAATTCTTATTCTATCTAATGAAGTTGAAGCTAATACAAGCATTTTATTATAAGTATCTTTTTTAGTAAGATCATCATTATTTAAAATATAATCAGCTTCTCTCATTTCTTTTATTGAGGAAAATACTTTTTTTAGAGTTTCTAAATCAGAACTATCTTTAGAATTTATTTTATTTGACATTGAATTTATTGTTGTATTTTCATGTGCAATAGATTTTGGATTTTCTTTTGCTAAAGCAATTGTACTACTGCTACAAATTATTCCTCCAATTATAAGTGTAGATAAAAATTTCTTTTTCATTTATATAATCTCCTTTAAGTCCGTATCTTTCGTTGTTTATAAAATTTATTTCTTTAGTTATATTCTAATATTTATGTTTTTATTTAAATTTTTTAACTATTAATTTTTAAAAGATTTAAATAAAAACATGTTACGAGTATAACTTTAGCACTAAAAATAAAGTTTGTTAATAGCTAGGGAAATTTAGGGAAATTACAATAAAAAGAATTTTTTTATGATTATAATTTAATTAAATTATAAAAATAATTTAAAAATGTAGACTATAAATTGGGATATTTAATAAAATATTTAACAATAAACTATTATAACCTAATTTGTAAATTTTAATTGTTAAAAGGTTAAAAAAAAGAAAATAAATAATTTCAAAAAAGTTATGAAAATATTACTAAAAAGTTACGGAGGACGACAAAAAGCTAGAGAAAAAATGTAGTAAAATGTCGTAACTTGTATGAAATTGCGAAAAGTTTTTGTGAAACAACAAGGTAATGTTCGGAGTTTTTTACATATTTTTTAAATAATACAAAAAAGTTGGCAAAAAAAATAAATTTATTTTCAATAAATTTGAAAAAAAGTAATTATAC
>NZ_WHJC01000392.1 GCF_009295725.1 Clostridium tarantellae | reverse complement strand
TACATTTTTCTTTTATATTAATTGAAATAAAATAAAACTATAAATTAAATAATACAATAATATTTGAAAGGAGAACTTAAATTTGAAATTTAAAATAATTATATAAACCTTATTATATAAAATTTAATAACATAAACTAAAGATAAATTAACTGGAGGACAACTATATGAAAAAATTTAAAACACTATCTATATTAATAATATTATTACTTATCTCTATAGGAATTATTTTATTTCCGTACAAGCTTACTGAGTTATCAAAAAAAACTAAAGAAAATGAAATTAGATTAGAACTTAAATACACTCCTAATGAAACTAATAAGGATTTAGTTTCAATGAAAGATTCTAAAGAAATTA
Source organism: Clostridium tarantellae (assembly GCF_009295725.1). GTDB lineage: Bacteria > Bacillota > Clostridia > Clostridiales > Clostridiaceae > Sarcina > Sarcina tarantellae. The sequence goes on along the minus strand of NZ_WHJC01000392.1, from coordinate 2,195 downwards.
AAATTATAGGAAATACTCCTTTTAAATCAGTTTCAACTTTTATAGAAGGTGACTCTAAATACAATAATTTTATTGCCTACGGTAAATTTATTGATGAAAAAGATGAAGAGGGAAATAAAATTTTTAATATAACAAAATGGTTTCCTGAGAAATCTTATGTACCTTTCATTGATAGTATGTTTGCATTTAAATATTATATTAATTTAATATTACCTGTAAGTGTTATATTTATATCTTTCTTAATAATACTTATAGCTTCTTTAAAATTAATAAAAACTTTAAATAAAAAGTAATTTAATTATAAATACCCCTTACTTAATGAGCTTAGCTAAAGTTAGGGGTATTTACAATAACTTTCTATTATATTACAAAACTATAATTATAAGTTTTTAGTTTCATCTTAATTTTCAAGCAAAATCATTTTACTTTTAGGAAAAATTAATGATACTTCAGTTCCCTCATTAACCTTAGAAGAAATATTTATACCAATAGAAAGCTTTTTACAAAGTTTATTTATAATATATAATCCCATACCCGTAGATTTCTCATTATTTCTACCATTGATTCCTGTAAAGCCTTTGTCAAAAACTCTAGGTAAGTCTTCCTTTTTTATACCTATCCCTTTATCCTTAATAATTAGCATTGTATTATTTTCTTTTTGAATTGTATATATTTTTATACAATCATTAATACCTTTAGAATATTTAATACTATTAGCTATTATTTGATTTAATATAAATTCAATCCATTTTGTATCACTAAACACAGTAGTGTTAAACTCTTCTATATCTATTTTTATTCTTTTATTTCTAATAGCTTTTCTATTTTTCTTAATAACTTTATTTACACTATTTATTAAAGAAAATTCCTTTACTATATAATCTTTTTCAACAGTATTACTTCTAGAATAATATAAAACTTGCTCTATAAAATCCTCTAACTTTTCTAATTCTTCCAATAAATTTAAAGTTACTTCATTTTTATTGTTCTCTATTATAAGCTTACTGGATGAAATAGGAGTTTTAATTTCATGAATCCACATTTCAATATACTCTCTATATTCTTCTTGAGACAGTCTATATTTTTTAACCTCTTCATGCATAGATTTTTCACCTTCATTAATTACATCAAACAATATTTTGCCTTCTATAAAATCAGGCTCTTCTATAACTGAAGGAATCATATATTTTTTATCTATATTTTCTAATTTTTCTAGTAAACCTGAATAAAACTTATATTTTTTTATCCAATCTAATAAAATAACAATACTAAGTGCTATTATCCAAATACTCATAATAGTTAATACTAATGCTATATTAACATTAATTAATATAAAAAATATTGAAGATATAAAAAACATTATTATATTAACTAATATTAATATATATCTATCCTTTATATAATCTTTAAAACTCATGGCATTATGTACCCCAATCCTCTTCTAGTTTCTATAAAATCTTTAACTCCTACCCCCTCTAATTTCTTTCTTAATCTATTAATATTTACAGTCAAAGTATTATCATCTACAAAAATATTTGAATCCCATAAATAATCCATTAACTTATCTCTAGATACTATAGTGCCTATACTTTTCATTAAACAAGTTAAAATTTTCAATTCATTTTTTGTTAGTTCTACTTCTTCTTCTCTTATAATAATTGTACTTTTCAATAAATTTAATTTTAAATTTTTATAAGTTAAAATATCTGAATTTGCAGATTTTGAATAAGTTCTTTTTAATAAAGCTGATATTCTTGCTAATAATATTTGAGTATTATATGGCTTAGTTACAAAATCATCTGCACCTAAACTCATACTCATAAGCTCATCCATTTCACTATCTCTACTAGTAACAACAATTATAGGAACCTCTGACTCCCTTCTAATTTCTCTACAAATATAATATCCATCAAAAACAGGTAAATTTATATCTAATAAAACTAATTTAGGATCTTCTTCTAAAATTTCTTTTACTATATTATTAAAATTCTCAATGATTTTAACTTCATATCCATATCTCTCTAAAAACTCTTTTAATTCTTTTCTTATTTTTTCATTATCTTCTATAATCACTATTTTATCCATACAGTTTCTCCTTAAATTCTTAATATACATATAAATGGTAAATAAATCTCTATAACCAATTACTTATATATAATTAACTGTTCTTTTATTTCTCTTAAAAATTATAACAC
>NZ_WHJC01000391.1 GCF_009295725.1 Clostridium tarantellae | reverse complement strand
AAATGTAACATTTCTCTATAAAAATTATATATATATATTAGAAAAGTCTTTTACTATTACATTAAAACCACTTTACAAGTAATTAAAAACTAATTTTATAAAAAATGAACCAAATTACGAAAACTGTACAACTATTAATACAACAATACTAAGAAAGCACAGGAGGAAGTTGGTGCTATGAATAGCATTAATAAATTTTACTCTATTTTTATAAATAACTTAAGATAAATAGGAGGCTACTTTAATGAATGAGCTTGATTATATAAATTGTGAAAAAAAACTTTATAACTACTGTATTCAAGTAAATGAAGTTGGTTTTTTTAATTTTGAAAGTAGTATAAATGGATCTAAATTATTAGAGTTTGACAATAATATTTATGCATATAATAATTATGGATTATTTAAGTTAATCTCTCCTGCACTGAAGTTATGGCAAAAAATACATTTACCTATAGAGCTAACAGATAATATTAATTTTAATTTTATTGTATTAAAAGATTATCTTTATTTTTATACGGACTTAGAATTATGGAAAATAAAAAAATGTGATAATTGGATTGATGGATGGATTAAAGTTACCTCTAAAAACAAAGACATTAATGAAGTTATAATGGTTAAACCCTTAGCTTTATTTAATCAAAATATATATGGTATTACTTATAATGCTAAAAGCTTTAAAATTGTTAAGTCTCCCAATTTAGAGCATTCTGAAATGCTATGGGAGTTAGCTGCCCCAGAATCATTTAATAATATTGAAAAAAATAAAGATGTAGCTTTTATGACTATAGTAAACAACAGACTTTATGCTGCTACTAACACTCTTCAAGGAGACTTTAATAATGAAAATTCCTATCTTCTTGATGGAATAGAAATTTGGGAAAGTAAAACTGGTAACATAGATTCATGGATTAAAATAAATACACCTGGCTTTGGTGTAAAAAGAAATATAAATAATAAAACTATATATGTAAATCAATTAATAAGTTCTTTTAGTATTTTTAAATCAGCAAATAATACTACGGAATCTTTAATACTAGGCACAAGCTCTGTTTTTGGAGCTGAAATTTGGATTTATAATGGTGAAGGTATTAATGGGTGGAGCACCCTATTTTTAGCAAATAATACTTGTAATATAATAAGTGAAATTAAGTCAATTTTATTTTTTAATAATGAAATTCATATTTTTGCAGTTAATTTTAATTGATTTAAGAAATTTTTTTAGCTAATAATTGACATGGAATAACAGCATGTACCATAATATTTATTATATATAATTAAAGCTAAAGCAAGGAGGAGTAAAATGAATTTAGATAAAATGAGTTATGATGCAGATAATGTACTTATAATAACAAATGATGAGTGTATATATGATAATTTAAAAGATAACTTTGAAGAATATACTTTTATATCTGTTATAAGATTTTCTAGTAAAAATTTTTTGAATAAAATTACCTTAAATAATTTGGTAAAAAAAACAAAGGTTTGTTTTGCTATTATTGATTTTGAAAATAAAAATTATAATAAATTTATTTCACAATTAAACAATATTATTCTAAAGGGTACTCTATGTATTCCTATTGGAGTTAATTGTAATCATATTAATAATATTCAAATGTTACAAGAAATACAGGATCAAATTTATACTTTAATTGTAACAACTACAGATAATATTATGGACAATATAAATTCAATCTGTGACCTTCATAAGGATAAAATGGCATTTTATCTATCAATTGGTGAATTAAAACGTTGCTTAAAACAAAAAAGTGTTGGATATACCTCCATAGGAAAAGGATCTGGAAGTAAAAAATGGGAAAAAGCAGCCATAAATGCAATTAAAGCTTTTCCAAGTAATTCTCATTTTAGTGAGGGAAAAAATATAATATTAACTATAGAAGTTAAGAATTATAAAGACCAAAGATTAGAAGATGTAAATATGCTACCTGAAATAATTCAAATAGCCACCAATAAGAATGCTAAGATAAGTTATTCAGTAATTGAAAATGAAAATATTGATGATGAAGTTATTTTAAGAGTTTTCGCTAATGGGTTTTACTTATAATAAATTTAACCATTTTAATTTAAATATGGTTAGAGCTTAATTATAAAATATTCAAGCTAAATACTTTTAATATTATAATGTTGACAACTAAAAATATATTTATTAATATAAATATATATCGAAAATTTTAGATATGAGGTGATTAAATTATGAATAATTATGGGGATAAAACTAAAATTTTCAAGGCATTTTGTGATGAAAGAAGATTATTAATTTTAGAGTTATTAAAATCAGGTGAAATGTGTGCATGTGAATTATTAGAAAAATTAAATATTGGTCAATCTACATTATCACATCATATGAAAATTTTATGTGATTCTGGAGTAGTAATATCAAGAAAAGAAGGAAAATGGGCACACTATTCCATAAGTTGTGAAGGTGTTAAAAATGCTAAAAATATGATTGATATATTAACAACTTCTAATGCTGAATTTTTAAATAAATCAAATACAGTTTGTAAGTAAAAATAACCATCTTAGGATGGTTTTCTTTTAAAATAAC
>NZ_WHJC01000390.1 GCF_009295725.1 Clostridium tarantellae | reverse complement strand
GGAATATTGAGGTCTTACCACCGTTGAAATATTGATAAGGAAAACTACAGTGTATAACTTATCTTAATCCAAGTGAGAGCGGTGGCATGAAGCTATAATTAATATTGTAATGATATTCTAGCAATAGTCACTAGACAATTTGTTCATTGATAATTAAACATAATAATTTATTTGGATAACAAAGGTTTGAAAAAAGTTAATTCTTTAAGAAAGTTAGTAGGAAATTCAGTTATTTAATTAAATGAAAAGTTCAAATTGTTGGAACGCCGTATGCGGTGAAAGTCGCACGTACGGTGTGGAGTGGGGGAAAAGTTGGAGATAACTTCAAAGACTTACCTATCACTATAAAAGAATAGTATATATGAGATTTTAAAAAATTTAGATTTCGTTCTAGCAAGTGAATTAAGAAAAAGTAAGTATGATGTTGAAAAAACAGATGCTTATGGAAATATAGATTTGTTTTTAAATGAATTAGATAAATTAACTGAAAGTAGCATAAAAATAGATAAAGATAGTGAATGGTTAGTAAATAGTTTTATTTATTTTACAGGAAGGCTTTCTAAGTTTAGAATAAATAAAAATATAACTAAGAAAGTTATAACAAATTGTACAAAAAGATCTGAATATTTATCTAGTATATATATAGAATGTATAAAGGCATTAAGAGATAATTTTAATAGTGAATTTTCTGATGGAACATCTGTTGAATATGATGAAAAAATAAATAAGGCTAAAGAAAAATATTTATCTGAAACTTATAAATTTGATAATGGTAAAATAATAATAAAAACAGGCAACAAAGTAAGTAAAGAAAAAGTAAAAAAATTATATTGGGCCTCTAAAGAAGTAAAAGCTCAATTTATGAGAGTAATTGGAAATGACATACCTTTAGAAAAAGATAATGCAGATGATATATTAAATATAGTTATATATAATTCTCCACAAGAGTATAAAATGAATCAAAAACTTTATGGATATAGTACTGAAAATGGAGGAATATATATAGAAGATATTGGTACATTTTTTACTTATGAAAGAACGGAACAGGAAAGTATATATACATTAGAAGAATTATTTCGTCATGAATTTACTCATTATTTACAAGGAAGATATTTAGTTCCAGGAATTTGGGGAAAATCTGATTTTTATAAAAATAATTCTAATAAGTTAACTTGGTATGATGAAGGTACAGCGGAATTTTTTGCAGGTTCTACCAGAGAAAGAGGAGTAAGACCTAGAAAATCAGTAGTAAAAAATTTATCTAAGGATAAGAATGAACGACAATCTGTTAAAGAAATATTACATGCTAAATATGGTTCTTGGGAGTTTTATAATTATGGTTTTGCCTTTGCTAATTATATGTATGAAAATAATATTGAACAATTTCAAACAATGAATAATTTTATTAAAAATAATGATGTTGAAGGATATACAAGATATATTGAAAAATTAAGTTCAGATATAAAAATTAATGAAAATTATCAAAGAGTAATGGATAAATTAGTGGATAATTCTAATGAGTTAACTGTTCCTTTAGTTTCAAATGAATATATTAAGAATCATTTAAGTAAAAATAAAAATGATATTTGCCAAGAAGTGCAAAAAATCATAAAAATTGAAAATGTTAAAATTAATGAAGAAAAATCAGATTTTTTTGATACTTTTACTTTAAAAGGAAAATATATTGGTAAAAGTAAAGACAACATATCCCATTGGAAAGATATGAATAATATATTAGATAATACTTTAAAGAAGTTAGATGAAAATTCATGGAGTGGATATAAAACAGTTACTGCATATTTTACAAATTATAAAGTTGATGATAATGGACAATATAGTTTTGATGTAACTTTTCATGGAATATTAAGAACTAATAAAACTGAAAAAATAGAAAAAAGTGAAAAAATAGAAAATTTGTCTAATGATGATAAAAAAATTAAAGAAGTAAAAGAAAATAATTTATTAAAAGTTAATAAAAATATGGAGGGATATTTAAGTAAAGATAATCCAAGTTATACTTATTGCTTTGAGGTTGACAAAGAAGGTAAAATCAATATTAATTTTGAAAATCCTGATAATTTAAAATTAACTTGGCATGTAAAAAAAGATGATAAGTATATTGCTTGGGGAGCGGATTCATTAAAAAATAACTTTGATGCCATACCAGGAAAATATTTATTAACTGTATATGATTATACTTCAAAAGATGCAAATGGCAATTTTAAAATTTTAATGGATGGATTTTTGAGAGAAGAAGAAAAAGGTAAAGGAATAGAAGAGTTTCAATATAATAATGATTTTCAACATGCTGTGAGCATTAAAAACAATGTGCTTTTAGAAGGAACATTAAATGATGATAATAATAATGATTTTTTTAAATTTAATATAAAAAATAATTCTAAAGTAAATATTACTGTAGATACTTTAGGTGAAGAGGGAGTAGCTTGGATTTTATATAATTCAAATGATTTAAGTAAATATGTTTTAGCTAGTATTAATAAAAATGGATTATTACAAAATACATGCGAAATTTCTCCAGGAGAATATTATTTAAGTGTTTATAAAT
>NZ_WHJC01000389.1 GCF_009295725.1 Clostridium tarantellae | reverse complement strand
CATATATAAAATTAAAATCTATTGCTCTATCAATTTGTCTAACTAAATGATTTTTAGGCACAAGAGCTTCTAAACTGTTAAATTCAATTTTAAATCTATTATCAGTATTTTTTTTAGTCATCATATTTATCACCCAATATTATTTTATAAGAAAATGGAAAGGCTGTCGACTTTGTCGACAGCCTGAAAAAAGAAATCTAAATAAACTTTAGATTTCTTTTTTGTAATAATTTTTATATATTTAAAAACTTTTCAAATCTACTTCTAACCTTATCCTCTCCCATAATTTGCATTATAGTATAAAGATCTGGTGTATTAGTTCTATGAGCTAGAGCAGATCTTACTGATGCTGCTACATCTGCTACCATTCCCTTAAACTCTTCTGGATTTTTTTTAAATGCTTTTCTATCTGAAGTATATCCAAGTTCTGCACCTACAGCCTTTAACTCATTAAACCAAGTTTCTTTATCTGTGTTAAAGCTATATGCCTTAGCATATGCTTCTATTATTCTTTTAGCTTCAGATAAATCCACATTCTTTGATAGTTCTACATCATGAGCTTTTTCTTTATCAAATAACTCATCAAAAAAGAAGAATATCTTCCCTCTTACATCACTCCACTTAGCAAAATCCTTTCTTGGTTTTGCACATTCTCTTTCTATATTAAAGATTTCCTTAACCATTTTTTCATTTGCTATAGATAATTCATACATTTCTTTATCATACTCTTTAGCCCAATTTATGTAATGGCTATAAACTTCTTCTGCTGTCATTCTACTTATAACATCTTTACTTACATCATTTAATTTAACTATATCAAATAACGCTCCACTTTTACTCATTTTATCTAAAACTACTAAAAACTCATGATAATCAGCCTTTGGATTTTCTGCTCTCCACTCTTCAAAAGTTGAGTTTATTATATTTAATAAATATTCAATTACAGATACCATTGGATATCCTTCTTCATCATAATAGCTTACAGCACTTTCAGCATCTTTTCTCTTAGAAAGCTTTCTCTTAGAACCACCATCTAATTTCATTATTGTTGGAATATGAGCATAGTTTGGTGCTTCAAATCCTAAAATTTCAAATAGCTGTACATGTATTGGAAGAGATGATAACCATTCTTCTCCTCTTATTACATGAGTAGTTCTCATTAAAGCATCATCTATAGCATGTGCAAAGTGATATGTGGGAAGACCATCGCCTTTAATTATAACTATATCTTGATTACTTTCAGGAAAAGAAATATCTCCTTTTATTAAATCATGAAACTCTACTCTGTTTTCTATATTTCCTGGTGATTTAATTCTTATTATATATGGAACTCCATTATTTATTTTTTCTATTGATTCCTCTTCAGATAAATTTCTATATTTAGCATATTCTCCATAATATCCTGGAGTTATTTTTTCAGCTATTTGCTTTTCTCTTAATTCATTTAACTCCTCTGGTGTTGCAAAACATGGATAAGCTAATCCCTTTTTAATTAAATCTTTAGCAAAAGATTTATAAATTTCTGCTCTTTGGCTCTGTCTATAAGGACCATAAGAACCTTTTTCTGTATTTTCACCAATCATTCCTTCGTTAAAATCCATACCAAACTTATGCATAGTTTTTATTGTATCTTCTATAGCACCTTCAACTTCTCTTTTTTGATCTGTATCTTCTATTCTTAAATAAAATATACCCTCTGATTGACTTGCTAATCTTTCATTTATTAAAGCTGCAAAAACTCCACCAATATGTTGAAATCCTGTTGGGCTTGGTGCATATCTAGTAACTACCGCACCTTCCTTTAATTCTCTCTTTGGATATTTCTCTATATAGTACTCTGGTGTCTTATCTATATTAGGAAATATTAATTCTGCTAATTTTTCAAAACTCATTGAATTTCACCTGTCCTTTCTATAATAAAAAAATCCCTTCATCCTAAAAACTTAGGACGAAAGAATTTACTTCCGCGTTACCACCTAAATTAATTAAATATAAAAATCTAATTCACTCAACTCTTATAAGGGTAGATACCCACAAGCATACTCCTTAAATACTTAACTTTTTGCTTGTAACTCAAAAGTTTCTTTCTATAGTATTAAATTCTAGGCTTACACTCTCCCTAGATCGCTTAATTTTAATAATCTATATACTCTTCTTTATCAACGTTTAATTATATTTAATTTTAATATATATCCTATTATAACTATCACATATATAAATGTAAATATATTAATTTAATTTTGTCAATCATTTATATACATAAATTTATAAAACAATTTTTTACTTCTTAAATAAAATATATCCCTTAATAATAGGGTACAAAATTAAAAATAACTTCTCTAATCTTTATTAAACATAAGAAATTCAGTATACTCTAGTTCTTAAAGCATACTCCTTAAGTAAATTATATAATGTAGGACAAAATTCTTTAACTTTACTCTCTAATGCTGTATTGGCAAAGTTAATTCCTTTTTTATCAGCTAACCTAGCAATTTGCTCTAAATTATATTCTTTAGCTATATATTGCATATAACTTTTATCTTCTAATTTAAACCATGTCCATAAAA
>NZ_WHJC01000388.1 GCF_009295725.1 Clostridium tarantellae | reverse complement strand
CACGCCGCCAGCGTTCATCCTGAGCCAGGATCAAACTCTCAAATTAAAAGTTTAATCATTTACTCATATTACTTATAAAAGAATTGCTGGTTTACTTAAATTTATCTGTTTAATTTTCAAAGATCATTTCTTTCATTTATCTTGTCGCATTCAATCGACTAATTTAGTTTACTACTTTAGTCGTTTCTTGTCAATAACTTTTTAAAAGTTTTTTAATTTTATTTAAAATAAATTAACTTTCAAAAGTTTTTATCGACATCAACAACGTATTTTATCTTATCATTTAATTCAATATTACAATTCATATAATTTGCCTATTAAAGAAAAATAAATTTAATTTTCTTTAATTTATTACTTTTTTCTATATTTTTCTGCTATAGATACACCAGGCAATGTTTACTTTTAACTTTATTAATTAGCATATTAAATAAAGTTAAATACCTATAACACTAAAAAATTAACGCTTAAACTTTAATAAATTTATTAAAGTTATTAAAGTTATTAAAGTTATTAAAGTTATTAATAAACTAAATCAAAAATTTTATTAATTTAAACCTCAATTAAATTTTAAATTAAATAAATTAAAAATATCTATGTCTAACTAATTTAAATCTTTTAATGCAACACATCCTTAAATTTATTCATAGATAGGAATAATATATATTTTACATAATTACAATTTTATACTTCTACACTTATTCCTACACAACAAGAACAAGTACAACAACAACAAGCGCCTGGTGCTATAGTAACTTCTTTAATAACCATGGTAGTAGCTAAGATATTTTCATTAAATTTTAACATGTCTATCTCTCCTATCTACTATTTAATATTATTACTTTTAACTAAAGCTTGTACAGTTTTAATTTATCTTATTGTTATTTCAAGTAATATTTTTAAAAATAATTTATTAATAATTTAACTTGTTCTTAAAGTTTATTTACTTTTAATGATATTCTATTAAAATATTTATTCTGTATTAGGTTGATTAAAATTTGTTGATACTGAACCACTTCCTATATTTACACCTATACAACAACAACAAGTACAACAACAACAAGATCCTATATCATATTGAAGATATTGTTTTTTTAGAGAACTATGTTGAAAACATTCATTATATCCTATTACATTTATCATAAGCTTTTTATTAAGTATTGTAGTTGATAAGACATTTTCACTAAATTTTAACATATATATTCCTCCTATCTACTACTTTAGTTTGCTCATTAAATTATTAATTATTCTTAAACTTTGAATTTGTATATTTTTTATAAAAATCAAAAAATTTTATTACTTATTTTATTGTCTAAAATAATTTATGATTAAATAAAACTTTCTATTTTTTATTATTTTTCAAAAAAAATCATAACCACCCGTAAAACGGGTGGTTTGCTCTAGCCCTATAAGAACATGTTACTGCTGTGCTACTCGCAATTTGAACGGTCTGCCAACCGCATTTTTTTCACTAACTACCCCTTAAAGGGGTCTTATTATTTATTTTTCTTTATCGGCTCACCCGTAAACGGGTCAATATACTCTTTTAAACTTATTTGTTCATATGCTATATCTTCCTGTATTTGATTTTTAATATATTCTTCTATCGCCTTTTTATTTCTTCCAACTGTATCAATATAATACCCCTTACACCAAAATTGTCTATTCCCATATTTATATTTTTAATTGCATGTCTATCGAAAATCATCAAAGAACTTTTTCCTTTTAAATATCCCATAAATTGAGAAATACTTAGTTTTGGCGAAATACTTACAAGCATGTGTATGTGATCTTTACATGCATTTGCTTCTATTATTTCTACTCCCTTTTGATCACATAAGCTTTCTTAATATCGCTCCTAGATCTGATTTGATTTTTACATAAATTATTTGTCTTCTATATTTTCGTGCAAAAACTATATATATTTGCAATTTCATTTACTATGTGCTAAGTTACTATTGTCCATTTTGCATACCTCCTTGTAAAATTAAGTTTTGGTCAGCAAACCTACTATTATTTTACATCGGAGGTTTTATTTTTTTCTACTCATAGCTATAAGCTTTTTAGAACCACAGGTAAAACCTATGGTATTCATTAATACAAAAAAAAGCTTAGTATTTTCATACTAAGCTTTTGGTGGCTCGAGCAGGAATCGAACCAGCGACACGAGGATTTTCAGTCCTCTGCTCTACCGACTGAGCTATCGAGCCATATTTAACCTGGCAACCACCTACTCTCCCACACAGTCTCCCGTGCAGTACCATCGGCCTCCTAAGGCTTAACCTTCGTGTTCGGAATGGGAACGGGTGTTACCCTTAGGAGCATTCTCACCAGATTTTAAGAACTTTTTGTTCTTTCAAAATTGCACTAAGTATTAAGTTTACTTTTATTTGGTCAAGCCCTCGACCTATTAGTATCAGTCAGCTGAACATGTTACCATGCTTACACCCCTGACCTATCAACCTTGTGTTCTTCAAGGGGTCTTACTAGCTTATGCTATGGGAAATCTCATCTTGAGGTGGGCTTCACGCTTAGATGCTTTCAGCGTTTATCCCTTCCCGACTTAGCTACCCAGCT
>NZ_WHJC01000387.1 GCF_009295725.1 Clostridium tarantellae | reverse complement strand
TTTTAAAAAAATAATAGTCTATTTTTCAGTAACTTTTTTAAAAGTTACTTAACTTAAAAAGTTACTGAAAAGACCTTTTAAAAAATGTACTGAAATTTCAGTACAAACTTATAATAAAAATATAAATAATATATGCACGGTCGTATCTCCCTCCTGTCTGCGACGCCTTAATTTATTTGATAGTGTTATAAGGGGGTGGGGAGAAAGCCCCCAACCCCTACCCCCTCATAAATTTTTATAAGTTATCTAACTAACTGGAACAGAATGTTTAGGGAAGAAGTATTTGCTGTAGACCAACTGAAACTGTAATGTAGCGTAGCAAATTATAGTGTAAGGCGGTAGCCCCCTGGGTGAATGACGAAGTCAGAGGGGCAAGCCCCTTAAAGCTCAATGCAATTGCACACCTTTATGCAATAAAGTATAGTGTGTTATACTTTAAATGGAAGTATTACCATTTTAATCATTTGGTAGTACTTAGTAATTTTGAGTATTACTTTAATAATTCTAAGTGGTACAAGGAACAAATAAGGGGATTATATGGGTTATTGTGTTTGTAGATTTCAAAAATATACTAGGGGTAATGTCTTTGGACTTCAAAAGCATAATCAAAGAGAAAATAAAAATTATGCTAATAAAGATATAAATTCACATATGACAAAAAATAATTTTGATTTAGTTAATTTAAAAAAAGTAAATTATTTAAAAACAATTGATAGGATCATTGAGGAAAATAGAAAATCAACTAGAGCTGTTAGAAAAGATGCTATTGTTTATGTTGAAAGTATTGTAACTTCTGATAGAGAATTTTTTAAATCTTTATCAGAGCAGGAAAGAAATAATTTTTTTATAGAAAGTTATAAGTTTTTACTTGAAAAAATAGGTGAAAATAATATTATTGCTGCAAATGTTCATTTGGATGAAATAACTCCACATATGCATTTTGCTTTTGTTCCTATAACTCTAGATGGTAGTTTATCTGCTAAGAAATTAATCAATAGACAATTTTTAAGAATGATACAAGATGAACTACCAAAGCATTTAAAAAAATTAGGATTTAATATAGAACGTGGAGTTGAAGGTTCTAAAGATAAACATCTAAAAGTTCAAGATTTTAAAAAAGAAACTATAAAAAAATTAGAAAAAGAAATAGATAGTCTTAAAATCGATTTAAACGCTCATAGAATTGCAAATAATGATTTAGAGAGTATTATCTCTATAAAAACAGAAAAAACAATTCTAGGGGGTAAAATAAAGCTTTTAAATGATGATTATTCTAAAATACTAGACAAGTACGAAAAAATTTTAAATGATAATTTGGAATTAAAAAAAGAAAATAAATCTTTAAATAAAAAAAATAAAGATTTAAAAGAAAAATTAGAAAGTAACAATGAAATTATCAAATCTTATGATTATTTGCAGTTGAATTTTGATGAAAAGAAAAAAAAATTAGAATATGAAATTAGAAAAGAAATTCAAGAAGAAATTAAAATTTTAGAAAATAATACAAATCATTTTAGGCATAAATATCTTTCATTGGTTATAGAACATGAAAAATTAATTAAAAAAAGTAATTCGTTAGAATCTCATTTAAATAAATTTAATAAGATCCTTTCAAGTTGTAGTGATAAAACTCAACTTGAATTTAAAAATAAACTTCAACAAAATGAAAATCAAAAGAATAAAAAATATGGTTTTAGTATGTAAATAAAAGCTAGGTTAAACCTAGCTTTTATTTTGTTCTATTTCTTTTATTTGAATTTTTTTACCTTCATTTGTATATTCAATAGTCATTCTTAAACCTTTTATATTTTGCCAAGTTCCAGAACCAAATAAATAAGGATTTAATTTATATACTCCAGTAGCAACTTTAAATAAAATTTCTTTTTTGACTAATTTAGAAATTGCATTTCTAATAACTTGGTCATTAGTATTTAAATTTTTTGCAATTTTTTCTCTGTAATATTTATTTAAAATTACTTCATTTGTACTGAATTGCGTTAATTTTAAAATGTTGTATAAAATATTATTTTGATTGTTAGTAAGACCTTGCAATAATGAAATGTCATCAATATATAATTTTACATATTTAGGTTCTGTTTCAGAAAAAGATACTTTTGTTTTTAAACTATTTTCCTCATCTATTATTTCGCCTAATTCATTAATAGTATATTTAAATTCTGTTTCTGTATTAACAATTTTCTTTTTACCCATTTATAAAATCCCCTTTTATTTTCAAATAAAATAATTAATATTTAAATTAATTGTAACCAATTTTAGTTACAAAATCAATTTAAATATTTTTAAAAATATTGCTTTTTTGTAACCCTCTCAGTTTACCCTTGTAACTGTCTCAGTTACAAGAGTAAACTGTCTCAGTTACAAAAAAAAATCGTAAAGTCGCTTGTTTACTAGCTTAGACGATGTTTTTTTACATCTTATATTATTTAGTCGAAAAATAGACATAAAAAACTTATATATTTTTAAAAAAATAATAGTCTATTTTTCAGTAACTTTTTTAAAAGTTACTTAACTTAAAAAGTTACTGAAAAGACCTTTTAAAAAATGTACTGAAATTTCAGTACAAACTTATAATAAAAATATAAAT
>NZ_WHJC01000386.1 GCF_009295725.1 Clostridium tarantellae | reverse complement strand
ATTTTATCCATGCCAATTAATTATTTTTTTATAATATGTACTTTATAATAATACTATAACTTGGCTTTTCTATCATTTATATTAAAACTTTTTTAATAGTTTTAATATGAAAAATCCTAAGGAAGAAATCACTGCTCCAGCTCCTAAAACAATTTTTACTGTTTTAGATAAAGGAGAAGAAGTATTATTTTTTATTTCTGTATTTTTATTTGTCTTATCAGTGTTATTTGAATTTTCTTTATTTTCTTTAACGGCTTTATCTTCAACTGCTTTATCTTCAGTTTTTACATTTTCAGCAGTTATTTCTTTATTTTTATCTTCATTTACTGCTTTAGATTCATTATTATTTGAAAATTCTTTTACAATTTCTTTATTTTCTTTAACTGTTTTATCTTCAGTATTTATACTTTCAGCAGATAGTTCTTTATCTTTATTTTCATTTACTATTTTAGATTCATTGTTATTTGAAAATTCTTTTACAATTTCTTTATTTTCTTTAGCTGATTTATCTTCAGCTTTTATATTTTTTACAACTATTTTTTCATCATAGTTTTTAATTTCATTTACTTTAACATATTCTTTTGAAGCTTTATTTTCTAAACCAGTAGAATTTTCAATAATAGCTTTAGTTTTAATATGCTTTACTTTTTCAACGGATTTTACTACTGGAGTTTTTTCAATTTTTGATTGTTTTATATGTTGAGAAGGCTCAGCTATGTTAACAGCTATTAAGTCATTAACAGGAGAAATTTTAACTTCTTCTTTTATTGTATTAGCAACATTATTGTTGTGTTCAACTTCTTTTATAACTGTTGCATCATAAATACTAGGCTTAACTGTAACAGCAGTATCTACTGAATTTTTATAATTATTTGTTACAGGTTCATTATAAAAATTATCTTCAACTTTTATATCTATAGATGGAACATTTATTATCGATGAAGTTTCTTCATATGGAGCATTTATCATTGTTGAAGTTTCTTCTATATGTTTAACATTGATAATTTCATTTACCTTATTATTTTCATCTATTGTTGTTTTATCTACATTATGTTTTTGTAATCTTCTAATTAAAT
Source organism: Clostridium tarantellae (assembly GCF_009295725.1). Taxonomy (GTDB): domain Bacteria; phylum Bacillota; class Clostridia; order Clostridiales; family Clostridiaceae; genus Sarcina; species Sarcina tarantellae. The sequence goes on along the minus strand of NZ_WHJC01000386.1, from coordinate 1,557 downwards.
CTTCATCTATTGAACTTAAACTATTATTAAAATCAATAAATTCACGTTCATATCTTTTGCTTAATGTGTTTATTGATTCTATAATTTCTTTAGATAAATTATCACTTTCTATTAATATATTATTGGCTAAATTATTTTTTATAAAATCAATTTCCTCATACTGTTCTTTACGTATTTCTACATCAGATTCTAATTTTGCTTTATTTAATTTATCTTCTAATGATCTTATTTCAGTTTTGAAATAATTTTCCATTTCATGTATTTCTTCTGGAGTTCTAATAGTATTTAACCTATGATCATCATTTGATTTTGGTAGATCTGGATGAATTAAAGTTAAATAGTAATCATTAAATTCATTATGTAATCTTTTATCAAATGATTTATATAAATTCTTAAGTTCTTCAAAGCAATCTAATTGGTTAAATTGCAATATAAACTCTGATAAAATTGATTTTTTATCAAATATATCATTAAATTTATTTTTACGTTTTTCTAAATTAGGCTCTAATTTTGCTTCATCTAATTTATTCTCTAATACTTTTATAAAATCTTTTATTTGTGTAAATTCTTCAGGAATAAAGTGTCCTTTATTTTCTTCTTTTTTTACACTAGATTGATCATCATTAGATAAAACATTTATTTTTGGTTTTTCTAAATTTTCTTTTTTAACAGTTGGTATTTCTTTCTTTTCAATAGTAGCTAATGGTTTAATTTCTTCTGAATTTATATTAGCTTTAGATTCTTCTGTTATTATATTAGAATGCTCTTCATTAACAATAACATTTGTTTTAGGTTTTTCTAAAGTTTTTTCTTCAGATGCTTGTACTTCTTTCTTTTCAACAGCTTTACCTTCATCCATATTAATAGGGTTAACTGTTTTATTCTCATCAACTACTGGAATAGATTCTATTTTTTCTTTAGATGTATCTATAACTTTTTTTTCTTCAACTTTTTCAACTGGATTTATTTTATCAGCCTCTTTATTTTTATCATCTTTTTTATTTGCATTTGGAAATTTTAAATTTAAAAAATATTCATCATATTCCTTATGATATCTCTTATTCATTTTATTAAATAAATCCCTAATTTCTTCAGACACTCCATATTTTCTTATAGCCATAGATACATGAGAAAATAAAGGACCTTTTAAATTAAAAACTTCATCATATTCTTGTCCACGTTTTTCTAAACTAGGTTCTAATTTTATTTCATCTAATCTATCTTCTATACGTGATATTCTAACCTTAAGTAAATCTTCTATTTTTTTTATTTCTTCTGGACTTTTCTTAATTGTAGCCTCTACTGATTTATTAGATTTTGCCATGACAGGAATAGTATTTACTCCACTCATAATAGTTATACTAGCTATACTTAAAGCGATAAATTTTCTTTTCATAGTTAGTCCCCCTTATTATCGACTTGTTTCGACTAATTATAACATTTTTTTTATATTCATAAATAATTTTTTTTAAAAAGTATTTTGAAAATCAATATATTTTTACCAATAATGGTTATTAATAAATTATTTTTTTTCCAAGGCAATAAAGTAATAAAAAA
>NZ_WHJC01000385.1 GCF_009295725.1 Clostridium tarantellae | reverse complement strand
TTTTAATACAAAATGATGACTTATCTGAAAAATTTAAAGAGTTTAAAGATAATGTAGGAGGTGTTAGAAAAATGACTATTGATGAAATAAGAGAAAAGTATTTAAAAGAAGAAGGAAGAGAAGAAGGGAAAGTAGAGGGAAGAGAAGAAGGAAGAGAAGAAGGCAAAGTAGAAGGAAGAGAAGAAGGAATTAAACTTACAAAGAAAGTATTAAAACTTTTTAGTAATGGTGAAACGGTAGAAAATATTGCAAAGATATGTAATGTATCTGAAGATATAGTCAAAGAAATAATAGAATAAAAGAATGAACTAATCCCTTGAAGACTGATATTAATTTGTTAGCCTTTAGGGGATTTTTTATTTTCATTCTTAATATTCATATTATAAAAGTACACATATAATGAAGCAATTTTTTAGTGGGTGCACTTTTTAGCGGAAACCCTAAACAATTTAGCGATAATGAAAGCTAAAAAAGGCGCTAAATTGTATCAATTTGGTGATAATTAAATCTATCTTTTTATTAATACAATCATCTAACATTCTTTGAAATCCAGCTCTAGAAGAAGTATTCTTACCAGATTTAATATCAGTGTAGACATCAGCAAGGGTCCAGTCTAATCTTTCATCAACCATACATCGATAATAGTTAATTTGCTGGTTCAAGCTTTGAATTTGTTCAGGATGAGAGGTGCTAACCCTACAATAGATTGCTACCTTTAACTTTGATTTTAAGCCCCTATTAAAATGAGTAATTTCTCTGATTTTTCTTTTACATTCCAAGTGTTATATACCTCCATTGTTAAAATTAAATTCATATGTTTGATAATTAATATATATTAATTTTTAACGGATAATGGAGAAGGCAATCACAATTAAAATGAAATATAAAAATAAATTTTAAACGAGTATGCTTATAAGAATAAAATAGGGTATAATATGATAAAATGAATATGAAAAATTATTATATGATATATTTTTGACTTATTCTTATAAAGATTTAATGAATTTGTTTAGACAAGTTAAATTTAATAATATTTCTGCCTTTTTGAATTTAAGCGGTAACTTTATATAATTTTTAGTAAGATAGAAAAGAGAAAGGATGTTTTAAGAAATGAGTAAAGAGCAATATGATGATATTATAAAACATACTAAGGCAAGTCTTGAAAAAAATATTTTAGATAAAATAACTAAGTTCAGATATAGTGAAATAGATGATTATTTTGTTATACAAGTGTATGTAAAAGAAGGAATGAAAGCTAGGAAGTTAGGTGAAATACTTACTAATATTGAGGATTATGCCAGAGAAAAGAATATAAGTGTTGTAGTTGATTTTTTAAGAGGATAGGGTATGGAAAATTTAATTGAAAGATTCACACTAGAATGTAGAACAAATAAATCTGGTAAGTTAAAAAAGTTTAAGCCTAAAAATATAAATAAAGAGAAGTATAAAATATGGAAAGCAGATGCAAATGTGATGTTAAGAGATGCTATTTTAGCTAACAAAGCAGGTTTATCATATCCAAGACAATTAGAATTAATTCATGGAACTATAGAGAGGATATTAAAGACTTTTGTAATACAAAGATATGGAATAAAGCTTTCAGTTCATGAAACAGCAATAATATATGATGCAATAAAAAAAGATTTAGTAGAGAATTTAAGAAACGAAGATTATTTTACTCTTAGAATGTTAGATAGTAAATTTATTATAGATAGATATCCAGTAGATAATAGATTTTATGAGTATGAAATGATTGAAGATGGATTTGAGGTGCTTATAAATATTAACAAAATAGTTGATGAAAGTTTGGAGCTTAGTAAGAGAGCTAAAATAGCAATAGAAGAAGCTGAAAGAGAAATAAGTATAGATAGAGAGTTATAGAAGAAAATATATTATTGAAATACAAGTTAGTTCTAAAGAATATTCACCATATGTAGTTATTAGAGATGAGGTAGAGTTTATATCAAAGGTAGTGAATATGTAGATAGTTGATTAGTTGGAAATTTAGTCTAATTATCTCAAAGCACGACAATGTGTTGATACAATGAAAAGTCCTTGAACTAAAGGGCTTTTTTTGTTTTAAAAGAAAAAACAAGCTTGATCAAAATGATTAATTAAGGATTATTTTACTTAGATTGGCTTTTAGATCATAAGGCTGACTTTGAGTTGTTAGTAATGAAAAATTTAGGTATAAATATAAGGATAGTTCTGATATAGTAGGTTCAGCAATATATACATATAAGGGTTCAGCAGGTAAAGATAAAAAATATGTATATAAATTACCGGACTTAGAGGATGATATTTTAATTTATAATTTTAGAACAATTGATGTTGAAAAATTAGACTTAAATAATATAAATGATGATAATCCTTTAAAATTAGTATTTAAAATAGCTAAAAAATTATTATCAACAAATGCAAATGATAATGAAATATTCTTATCAAAAGTAGAGCTATTTAATGAGTTAGTTAACTATAATAAAGTAAAAACAATGGATCAAAGAAAGGCATTAACATACTTTCTAGAGTATTTATTTTTAATACAAAATGATGACTTATCTGAAAAATTTAAAGAGTTTAAAGATAATGTAGGAGGTGTTAGAAAAATGACTATTGATGAAATAAGAGAAAAGTATTTAAAAGAAGAAGGAAGAGAAGAAGG
>NZ_WHJC01000384.1 GCF_009295725.1 Clostridium tarantellae | reverse complement strand
CTGGTATCAATTAGTGATTTTCACAAACCGTCGGTGCGACGGGGTTAGCTTGGGTAAACTTGTAACATTAGTTATATTGACCAAGAAGCTCACACTTCAAGCGTTAGCTAAGTGGAGAGTAGTTCACAGTTCCTCCTTTTTTAACATTTATACTATAAAATATTTTTCTTATAAAATTACATGAAGTTCTGTAGTAGTTTTATCTATATAAGCAAATTTTACCTTACTAGAGACAGGTTCTCCATCATTAGTTAAAATACATCCACTAGCTATAACATCATCCATAACAGAACTAATAGCTAAGTCATCTACTCCTTCTTTAGCATTTCTTAAGGTTAAAGATACAGTATTACTACTATCATCTTTAAATACTAACATTAAACTATTTTCGTTTTTTTCCAAAACAAAGCTCTCCTTTCAATTTTAAAATTTCCCCTTTTTATTATTAAGTAATTCTTAATTAAGAGAAGTTATTAACTCTTCTTCAACTACTGGAGTTGAAATTATTAATTCACCTAAGGCATTGCCACACTTAAGAATATTTTCCTGTGAAGAATTTAAAGCTATATTTACTTTTTGAGTAGTAAATATAGGTTCACCTTTATCATCAATGCCTTTTTCATACTTTAATATCATATTATGAGCTATTATCTGTGACATAATATTATCCTCCTTTCTTTTATTTTAAAAGAACACTTTCATTTGAATTTTAATTTAAGAAAAATCTTAACTCATTGTCCTTTCAAATATAAAATATGCAAATTTAAAATTTTTTGTAGTAAAAATCAAAAAAATTTTTATATTTTTTTTCTTACTAACTAAAAGAATATAAAAAAACACTTAAAAAACACCTAAATAAATATATTAATAATATACTTATTAGGTGTTAATTGAAAAAAATAATATATGAATTTGCTTTGAAAATTTAATATTAAATAGAAATTAAAAGATAACTAAGCTATAAATTAATAATATTTTAAGCTAAGACCTGAAGGTTTTATAATGAAGGTCTTAGAATTATTATTTGGAGGTGTATAGGTATTACCCTCCTTAGAATAATTATATATAAATAGTTTATCCTTATCTTTAAATCTAATGGTTATAGTATCATCATATTCAAAAGAAGTATCATTTAAAATCTTAGCAAATTCATTAGCATCTTCATATAAGTTTACAGCAGCTTCTTTCTTTAGATCATCTAAACTATCCTTTAAAATAAATGCAAATAATTCATTACCAGTAATATTATCTAAAATAATATCTTTATTAGCAATTTTGCCAGTAGAGTGTACAAGTAGTTTATTATTTTTAGAGTCAAAGGATATTATTGCTATGGTTGCGTTCCAAAAATCCTTAAAAATTATAATATCTTTCAATGGAAATTGAACTAATCCATTTTCAGTTATATAGAAATTTTCAGGAGTTAATAAAAGATTAAACCTTTCATTAAAATTTGGATAATTAGATATTGAAATTTTATTTAATTCTTTACATTTTAAAGTTAAAATATCACCAAGTTCAAAAGGATAATTATTTAGAGCATATGCAAAGTTTTCAGCAGTTATATTACCATATATTCTACCAAAATCTTTTGTTTTACCTAGTTTATCACTTAAGGTAATTAAGAAATAATCTTCATTAAAGCTAGTTTGTGTTTTTATATTACTAAAGGATACAATAAGTTTTTTAGAAATAATATCAAAATATATTTGTAGCATTATTTCATTATCTATATTTTTTAATGTTATTACATTTTTTAAGATTGTTTTACCACTTAAAGGTGAATTAGATTGTAAAACTAACCCTAAATCACTTATAATAAAGGATTCTGTATCGTTAAATGGAAGGTATATATTAGATTTAAAAGGTACATCTGAAATAAAAACTGAAGTTTTATAAACAGAATTATAATCCCTAGAAGGAGCATAAATTTCAAAAATATCACCAAACTCAAAATCAGTATCATTTAAAGAAGTAGCTAAATCAATGGCAACCCCTGAATTAGGATAAAAGGATGGTGTATAGGATATTATAGAGTCTTCTTTTTTTACAGTACCATTATTGCTCTTTAATTTATATGAAAAAGCATATTGTCCTGTAGAGCTTTTATTAATTATATACTCTTCTGCAGTAGCTTTTATTTTTTTAGAATCTTTATCAAAACTTATAGTAAGTGCATCTGCATATGGATTATAAAAAGAGCGCAGTATAATTTTATTATCATTTAACACTGAAATAGGAGTAAAAGAAACTAATCCTTTTTTAGTGATTTTAAATAATTCTTGATTATAACTAAGTGTATGAGTTTGATTTTCCATTTTAAAATTAGTTATATTAACATTATATAAAGCTTTAGTGTGACAGTATATTTCTAAAATATAATCGTAAATAAAGGAAGTATTATTAAGAGTTTCTATAAAATCCTTAGGTATAGTATTAGATGGTAATTTAGCTGTAAATATAGGAGCTGTTAAAGCAAAATCACTTAAATTATATAAACTTAATATAACATAATCATATTTACTAGATGTATCAGCTATATTATCAAAAGAAAATGCTTTAAATTTTTCTTCTAGAATATCAAATTCTATAGAAACTAAAGGCTCATTATTAATATTATTTATATTTATAATATTTGGAAGGAATAAAGGTATTAAATTTAAGGATAAAGGATATATTT
>NZ_WHJC01000383.1 GCF_009295725.1 Clostridium tarantellae | reverse complement strand
TATTTAAAGACTTTGAGGTGAATTTAATGTCTAATAATTTAGATTCTTTATTTAATGGCTCTGAAAATTTATGTGGTAATATTTCTAAGGATATTTTAAGTGAGTCAATAATAAATATATTAAACGAAAGTAATGTTACAATTAGAGCTTGTTTAAAATATACGCCTAAAAATGAAGGAATAGAAATTAAAAATGAACCCATTATAATTTTAGTTAAAGAAAAAAATGAAATTATTGTTCCATATAATTCTACTTATATTTCATTAATATTTGATTTTAAAAACCACAATGAAGAATGGATTAAGTTTGAAGAAAAAACATATTTTGATCCTCAGAACAAAAACTTTATTGTAAATGGAGATATAAATAATCTTAGTATTAATGAAATTTAAATTTTTTCAACTTAGTTTTTATTTCCTTTAAATTAGTATAAAATATAAAGAACTTCCCCATACATATGTGTTGGGTAGTTCTTTGTGTTTTAAAGTAATTTCATTTTACAAGTATATAATTTAAATTATATTTTTAAAGGCATATGTAAAGTCTATGGATTCACTTACTTCATCAATTTTATCTTGGTTTACTCTTATATATTTTTGAGTTACGGCTATACTAGAGTGATTTAATAATTCCTTTAACAGCTCAATATCTCCCTGAGTTTCTTCGTAAACATGAACAGCATACATTTTTCTAAAGCTATGAGTACTTATATTGTTAAGACCTAAATAAGTAGTTACAATTTTTAATTGTTGTTGTATATTTCTTATTTTAACATTTATTAATTTGTCAGATTTTTTTAATCCTTGCTCTAGAGCATAATTAAAAACCATATCTGAAATATTTTTAGCTATTTTTTTATATTGAAGTTTATTGGTTTTCTTTTCATAAAGTTCTATTTTATCCTTCATAAAATGAGATACTTTTAACTCAATTACATCTGATATTCTAAGTCCTAAAGTGGCTTGTAAAGTTAATATAAAAGCTAATGGAGGATTTGATCTAAATTTTCTTTTTTTATTATTGGCTTCATATTCAAACCCTTGAGAAATAAGTTTTATTATTTGCTCAAATTCCTTTTTTTCTAAAGGACGAGTACTTTTACTAGCTTTTTTTCTTTTTACTGGAGCTAAATTTTCTGTAAAATCTTTGCTTTTTATTTCTTTTAATAATTTTTCAATTTCATCTTCATTTAAATTTCTTAATAAATTTATTAAATTCTCAGTATATAACACATTATTTTCCATTAATTCACCTTTAATTTAATGCGTGTTTTAAATTATTAAAACTGCGTATTTTCTTATTGCTATATTATAATACATATTCTTAGAGTAGTAAATAAGACACTTTTAATAAAAACTGCGTATTTTGTATAAAATACGCAGTTTTTGTTTTGAAGCAGTATATGTAAAAATAAGTTAACTAATATATTGTAAAAAAAATAATAAACTCTCTAATTAAATATGAAAGCATTTTAAAATTCAAATATTTTTTAATAAGACTTTCTATGTATTTGTTGTTTTTCAAATTTAAAATTTTATCACATTTAATGATGTTAAATTTCAAATTTGAAAAATATAAAAATACTTTAAAATACATAATAAGAAATTTTATTTAACATAAATTTGTCTTTAAAAATATATTTACTTTTTTAACATTTTGTTAAGCTATAGCATAAATTAAACTATGAATTTAAATTTTCATAAAATAAAAGGAGAAAATATTATGAAAGGAAAAGTCATTACAACTACATTAAATGTTAAGAACACTCCTTCCATAGATTCAAGTGTTATAGGGGTTATTATACAAGGAACTATAATTAATATAGATTTAACAAAAAGTATTTCCGGTTGGTATTTTATTTGTTATGGAAATATTAATGGCTATGTTGCCGCTAATTATATTCAGTTAATAAATGATGATTTTACACAATGTTCAAACAAATCTAAAGTAACAGGTGAACAGGTGGTAGATTTTGCGAATAAATTTATTGGAACTCCTTATTTATGGAGGGGAACAACGCCTAATGGTTTTGACTGTTCAGGATTTGTTCAATATGTTTTCAATAATTTTGATATTATACTTCCAAGAGAAACTTATGATCAAGCTAAAAGTGGAATAAATATTCCTATTAACCATATGAAAGAGGGAGATTTAGGTTTTTTTAATCCTAATAGAAATGGGTTAGGTCCTGAACATGCTACCATATATGTAGGAAATGGATTCTTTATACATGCACCTCATAAAGGCTCATTTATAAAAACAGAAAAAATGTATGGTTGCTATATTGCAAGAAGAGTACTTTAATAAAAAAACAATGACAAGTATATTTTAAAAATAATACTTGCCATTGTTTTTTTATTTAATATTTTATAGTAAATTATTTAAAATTTAATCTTAAAACATTTAATTACATATGTAATTGTTTTTTATGTAATAAAAATATGCGAAAAAATATACCAATTAATAAAGTTGATTCTATAAGTACAACTAAAGGATTTATAGTATTTATTGGTTTTAAATTAGTTGCTAAATAAAGTAATAATAAAAAAGTTACTAATTTACCTATAGCTAATAAACAAAATATTTCTCCTTCATAAGAGTTAACATTTTTATTTTTTAAAAAATTAAAAAACCTATTATTAAGTAATGTTTTTAGCATTTTAATACAATACCCCCTAATAAAA
>NZ_WHJC01000382.1 GCF_009295725.1 Clostridium tarantellae | reverse complement strand
CACGCCGCCAGCGTTCATCCTGAGCCAGGATCAAACTCTCAAATTAAAAGTTTAATCATTTACTCATATTACTTATAAAAGAATTGCTGGTTTACTTAAATTTATCTGTTTAATTTTCAAAGATCATCTCTTTATTTTGTCCGTCACTCTCAAGCGACTTTCTTATCATATCACTAATAAGTTTTTTTGTCAACAACTTTTTAAAAACTTTTTAACTTTTTCAAGTTTGTTTTTTATTTCGTTGACGTCACTCATCAGCGACGAGATTTATCATATCATTAACCTTATTTTTTTTTTACATTAATTACATTATTTTTTTATCAATATAATTATTTTTCTACATTATACTAATAAATTCTTATTTTTTCATATAAAGATACTCCTGGATAAGTTTATGTTTGATTTAGTAATTTATAATATAAAAAAAGAAGATCTTTTAATTATTTATTAAAAATCTTCTTTTTTTATTATATTATAATGATAAAACTATTTCTTTAAACTTGTTTCCTCTTACTTCAAAATTTTTAAACATATCAAAACTTGCACATGCTGGAGATAATGTTACTATATCATCAAGCTTAGAAATTTGTTTACTTTTATTAACTGCCTCTTCTAATGTATTAACTATATAAACAGGAACATTAATGCCTTTAATTTCTTTAAGTTTTTCAAAACAACTCCTAATTTTATTTTTAGTTGCTCCAAATAATACTATACTTTTAATCTTCTCATATCCTTCAAAGGCTAATGGTTCAAAAGGAACATACTTATCATATCCTCCTGCTATTAATATAACTGGTTGCTCAAAAGCTTTTAACCCTGCTAAAGTTCTAGTTGGGGTAGATGCTATAGAATCATTGTAATACTTAACCCCATTAACACTTCTAACAAATTCACATCTATGAGCCACTCCTGAAAAAGTTTTTGTTAAACTTTTCATAGTTTCTATTGATACTTCATCATAAACTGCTAAAAAAGCTGCTAAATAATTTTCTACATTATGCATACCTTTTATAACTATATCATTTTTTTTGCATACTTCTTTTTTATGCACATAAATAATACCTTCTTTATAATAAGCATCTTCTCCTACAGCTTTAGTTGAACTAAATTTAACTACTCTTCCTTTGGCTTCTTTAGCAAACTCTTTTGTGATATTATTATTATCATTTATTACTAAAAGAGAATTTTCTTTTTGATATTTTAAAATTCTCTTTTTAGAATCTATATATTCGTTCATATCTTTATGCATATCTAAATGATTTGGAGTTATATTAGTAACTATAGCTACATCAATTTCATTTTCCATAGTCATTAATTGAAAGCTTGATAACTCTAAAACCACTTTATGATCTTCTTTTATATCTTCTATATTTGAAAATAAAGGATTACCAATATTGCCCCCAATCCAAGTAGTATACCCTTCATTTTTCAATAAATTATATATTATAGTAGTAGTTGTTGTCTTACCATCGCTTCCTGTAACTCCATAAACTTTTCCTTTACAATATTTCACAAACTCTTCCATCTCAGATGTTATATATGCACCTTCATTTTTAGCTTTAACTAAAGCTTCACAATCAATTCTCATAGAAGGTGTCTTAAATATAACTTGAAATCCACTTAATCTATCTAAATAGTTTTTTCCTAACTCTAATTTTATTCCTTTATTTTGAAAATCTATTGCAATCTCTCCAAGCTCTTCTTTACTTTTAATATCAAAAGCAGTTACTTTAGCACCTAACTGAAACAAAAAATTTATTAAAGGTATATTACTAACCCCAATTCCAACTACTGCAACATTTTTATTTTTTATAAATTGTTTAAATTCATTAAAATCTCTTTTCATTATTTGAATCCTCCAAGACCTATACTAAAGTAAAATAGTATATATTATGATTCTATTTATAAATACTATCCTATATCTTTCTAATTATAACACTTGTATAATACTTATTCTACTTTACAGCCTATAACTTATTATTTTTTCAACTTTCTAAAATTATTTTTTTTCCTAATACTAAACATTTCGAATCATTTCCATGACCAATATTTTTAGTTTTAACTATAGGCAAATTTTCATTGTTTATTATATCTAATACAAGTTCTTCTACAGTAAGATTGTATTTATTTATCTCCATCTCCTTAAATGTACCTAAAATTACTCCATTAACCTCATTAAATACACCCATATTTTTATATTGAGTTAAATAACTTTTTATTCTTGCAGCATTTCCACTTAAGCTTTCTAAAAATAAAATTTTATTTTTAAATGTAGGAATAAATTTTGTTCCTACAAGTTTTAAAAAACATCTTATATTACCCCCAATGACTATTCCCTCCATTTTTTTATTTTGAATCCATTTATACTCAAAGTTGTATATATTATTTTTTTCATTTATAAATGTTTCTACAAAGTTAAAAATCTGTTCTTCTCTATTACTACCAATAAGATTTCTAATTTGATATAAATAAGTATCAATATTACTTTTTGAGTATATAGAATTTAATATAACAGTTACATCACTATATCCAAAAAAAGACTTAGGATTATCTTTTATAATACACCACTTTACAAGTAATTAAAAATTAATTTTATAAAAAATGAACCAAATTCCTAAAAACTGTGCAAACTATTAATACAACCAATACTAATAAAACACAGGAGGAATTTGGTTCTATGAATAGTAT
>NZ_WHJC01000381.1 GCF_009295725.1 Clostridium tarantellae | reverse complement strand
CTCCTTATTAGCTTAAAAATTAAAATCATTCTATAATTTAGTTTAAGATGTACTATTTTACACATTAGTCTAAATAAAATTTATGCACATCTTAAACAAAAATATAAATTAACTATAAGTAAGGAGATAAATGTATGATTGACCTATTAGAAGAAATATTAACTAAAAGTGAATTAATTAATTTATTTGCACAAAAGAGAAAAGATAATTATATGGATAGTGAAAATCCTTTTGTAGCCTATAGGGTAAAACCTAATATTTATAAAATAAGAGCCTTTGAATTATGGGGAAGTAAGAAAGATTTAACCTTTAGAATTTATCATTCAAATTATATAAATAATAGATTAAAGGAAAGTCTTGCAACCATTAAAGGAGTTATTAAAAATAGTTCTTATTTTATTGATTATAAGGTAGATAATTGTGTAGACTTAGCTATAAGTATTAAAAATATTTTACATAATCCTGAAATACAAAAACAATGTATCAATAGTAGTTCCTTAGCAACTACCTCAAAATTTGAAGGATTAGAATTACCTGATGTTGATATTAGTGAAAATAATGTAATGGGACAAACCTTTACTTGGAGAGAAATTATTAGTATTTGGGAAGATAATTCAAAAGATAATAATTTAAAAAAGGCTTTAAATAAAAATGGTATATATATTCAAAGATCTAAAGATGGAAAAAGTAGATATATAGGCAGTGCCTATGGTGAAAATGGAATCATTGGAAGATGGATGCACCATTTAAATTCTAATGGGGATGCTAGACATTTAAACTTATTTATTCTTGAAAATGGGTATAATGAAATTGTTTTTTCTGTTATAGAATTTTATGATAAAGATGATATTATACAAAGAGAAAATATGTGGAAAGATATTTTAGGAACTTTAAATTTTGGACCTTATAACGGTATGCAGTTAAATAATAATTAATTATAAATATTTTGTAATTAATTATTATTTAACACTTATATATAAATTTTACTATTAAAATTCACTTAAATTTCGTGTCTATGAATTAAGTTTCTTGATTCTTCCATAATTTTTATTTGAATTTACTTGCTTGATATTCATATAGTTCTGCAAATTTTTCTCCATTTTTTAAAAGTTCATCTCTACTTCCATTTTCAATAATAATTCCGTCTTGAAGCACCAAAATTTTATCTGCTAAAAAAATATTTGTAAGTCTATGAGATGTGAAAAAAACCATTTTTTCATTATAATTACTTTGAATCAATTTAAAAATATTTTCTTCAGATTCAGGATCTAATGCTGATGATGGTTCATCTAATATTATAGCACTATTTTGATCAAAAAATGTTCTAGCTAATGCTATTTTTTGATGTTCACCTCCTGATATTTCTATTCCATCTTCGTCAAACATTCTTGTTAGATAAATATTTATATTATTATTTATCTTTTTTAATATATTATTTCCACCAATTAATTTTAGTATATTTATTATATCTATATCTTTAAATTCACGTAGCGATTCTTTTATTGTAATATTATCCTTGATAGAAAATCCAAAATTTAACGAATTTTGAAAATATGTCCCAAAGCAATTTCTTAATTCATCTAGTTCATATTCCAATATATTTTTATCGTTAATTAAAATTAAACCTTTTGTTGTATCATAAAATCTCAATAAAAGTTTAATAATTGTAGTTTTTCCTGAACCATTTACACCAACTAATGCAATTTTTTCATTTTCTAGAACGGTAAAATTTACTCCTTTAAGAATATATTTGCTACTTCCAGGATATTTAAAATAAACATCTGAAAACTCAATTTTTTTTATTTGAGATATTGATCTTTTTCCTGATTGGATAGTCGTATTAGAAAATTCTTTAATTGATTGTATACTATCAATTTTCATTTTATTGTCATATACATCTAATCCCGATGAAGTCGCTTGAATTAATGAACTCCATAATTGAGTTATTAAACCACTATATAAGACAAAATCACCAACAATCATTATTTGATCTATTACTTTAAATGCTACATCTAAGTTTATATACAAAATTATAATTTCAGGTAACAGTTGTAATAAAGCAATCATTAAAAATCTTTTCTTTAGTAATTTTTTCTTTACTAAAAACATAGAATTCCATATCTGCGTATATCTTAAATTTAGCGAACTTCCAATATTAAACAATCTTACATTTTGTGCATACTCCCTCTGTGTAGCTAAATATAATAGATAAGAAGCTTTCCTTTCATTTTTAATTTGAGAAATACTTAAATTAAAAACTTTTTGTGCAAATATCCTATTTGATATTATTGATGGTATTACTGATATGATTATTAAAATACCATATTTCATACTTGTATTACATAAAATACCAAATGATATTATTATAGATATAATTCCACTAATTAATGATAGAGTTGACCACAATATATTAGAAATGGCTTGTGAATCTCTCTGTATAATAGCGAGTTTATCATAATATTGTGGATTATCGAATACGGTGTTTGTCAAGAAAATTGTCGTATGCTTTGATTTAGAATCAAAAAATTTCAATATAAACTGTATTAACGAAAGTTAAATTTTTACAGATGATTTTAAAAAAGAACTCTCTTAAAAAATTATTGATATTTTTAAAAATTATTTACACAAGCTATTGTTTAAAGTTTTTTTTATTTCATCAGTAGGATTAAGTGCTACACATGGTGGTAGATCCCAATTTCTTAA
>NZ_WHJC01000380.1 GCF_009295725.1 Clostridium tarantellae | reverse complement strand
AGGTTATATTGTTAAGGCTAGTCACCAAAATATGATTATTAAAATATTATGTATGTATAGGGTAATAAATAATACTATAAGGAGATTTTATTATGCAAATAAAAAAAGATAATTATTATTTAGGACAATCTTCCGTGGTAAAAGTAAGTGGAAAAGGGTCAGATAATAATGCTAATATTAAATTAGAATTTAATAAAAATTCTTTTTCACCAGCTATTGGCTCTACTCTTTCAGGCACAGTTAATGACTCAAATGGAAATCCTATTAAAGATGCTGTTGTTAAATTAATGGATGGTAATTTAAAGCCCTTAACTTTTGCATATACTGATTCTAGCGGAAATTATTATATAGACACAATTCCATATAGTCCTCAATATAGTATAGTGTCCATAGCTGCTGGAAAATTATTAAGTGAAGTTAAAAATATAAATATATTTGCGGGTCAAAATATAAAAACAAATTTTGTTTTAATAGATGATTTATATTCTAAATTAGGAGCTATAAGTGGAGTTTTAACAGATACTTCAACAATAGAAGGTAATCCATTAAAAGGTGCTATATTACAATTATATACTAATGTAAATAATGTGGAAACTTTAATGCAAATATCTTATACAGATGATTTTGGAGAATTTATGTTTGCAGAATTAACTCCAGGATTCTATAATATTACTGCTACCGTATTAGGGTATTCAAAAATAACCATGGGGGCTATTGTAGAAGAAGGTAAAATAACTTTTGTAACCAATACAGGAACTCTTAGTACAATTGAAGCAAATTCTGTAATATCAGGAGTTATATTAGATGATAAAAATAATAAAGTTGAAGGTGCTGATGTTATTCTATATAGTATTGATTCTTTAAATAATCTTGAGCCAATATCATATACTACAACAAATTCATTAGGAGTTTATACATTTATTAATGTAGCGGTGGGAAATTATATAGTAAAATCAACTCAATCTCAATTAATTGAGATAAGTCCTTTTTCAACTTCTTCCTTTACTCCTTTAGCATCTGGTGAATCAATAGTAGCTTATGATGGAAATTTAAAAGAATTAAATGATTTTAATTTTAAAAATTCAAACAAATCAGAAGATATTGTATTAAATACTTTAAATAATAAAACTGAAAATATTAGTGAAAGTTCATTTGAAAAAAATGATAATACAAACAATAAAAATTTGAATCTACCAAGATCTACTCCTAAAATTCCTTTAAATGCCAAATTAATATTTTCTAAAGATTTAATACCATCTATATCAAATGATTTTAATAAGGAAGAAAACATTAGTGAAAATGATGATTTCAATATATTTATGGCAGATTTACAAAATGGTGCTAAAATTGATTTTACTAATAAATGCATTAAAAATATTGGAGGATTTACTGAAGGCACTTTAAGTATTACCTATGATTGTAAACAAGCTGGCAATTATAATTTAACTATGGAAGTAGAAAATATAAAAGGAATCTTTATAATAAATTTAAATAACAAGGAATTATTTACTCTTTCTTCAGAAATAATAGAAAATAAAGAAAGAATTTTTATCACTAAAAAGATTCCTTTGAATTTTGGAAAAAATATAATTAAAATTTATGGTGCTGAAAAAAATTATAGTCCTAAATTATATAAAGCTAATTTAGACTTTATAAAAAGTCCTAAAATACCTTTAAAAGCAACTCTTCCGCCTGGAATTTATAATATAGCATCAGGTATTCTTTCAAATGGTGCTTATGTAAATAATGGCTATGCAAGCAATATCGGTGGTACTGAAGATGGAAATTCTGTTGTTAATATTTTAATAAATGAAGCTAATTTATATAACTTAAAAATAAATTATAGAAATTTAGAAAATATTGATAAAGCTCTAAAAATTGAAGTTAATGGAATAGATAATGAAAAAATATATTGGCTTAAGCCAGCAAAACTTAATTATATTACTATAAATCTTTCTTTAAAGAAAGGAGTTAATTCAATTAAGTTTAAAGGTAATGGTATTGATTATTCAGCGGATTTAGGAATATTTACAGTTCTTAAAAATTCTTATACAACTAATGAATTAAAATTTTAAAATTAATTCCTTAATTTTTATTTTTATAAACCTTTATTATGTATAACTAAAAAATAATTAATCATCATGTTTTACAGTTAAGGCAATTTCTATGCTTAACAAAATAAGGATCATAATCCCTATTTTACTTTTATTAAGTAGTGTATTAGCCAAAACTAAAAAAGTGATTATAAAAAGTAATAACAATTTATTTTTTTTTGCATCGTGCATAAAAAACATCCCTCTCATATAAATTTCAAGATATTTAATAAACGCACTAAAACACTTATAGAATACTTTAATTTTAATAAATATTTCATAGTTTGTCTAATTTTCCAAATAAATAATATTTGAAAAATATAAATGAAAATACTAATTTTTTAATAAAAAAATTGTATAAAAATCTATTTTGGTTAGAAACTAAAATAATTTTAAAAAAAGTATGTCTATATAATAGATTTTAGGGAGGAAAAATGGACACTACATTTATAATAGTAATTATTTTAATAGTTGTATCTATGCCAATAATAGGAATGTTAAAAAATAAAAAGAAAAAATAACTAATAAAAAGATTTAGTACAATAAAAAATACTAAATCTTTTTTTATATAAATAATTTAACTAATATTAAGACTGTAATATTAGTGTAATAT
>NZ_WHJC01000379.1 GCF_009295725.1 Clostridium tarantellae | reverse complement strand
ATATATAATTTTTATAGAGAAATGTTACATTTAAACTGTTTAATCATATATGACATTAATTTATTTAAATGCATTTAAAAATAAAAAAATTATTTGAATAAAAATTGAAAAATTAGACTATAATTTAAATATAATAAATCTCTCCCCATTAGATTTATTTATTGGCTTATTGATTAAGACCATAATAAACAATCCTTTTAATTTTCTTATCAAAAAAAGCATGTATTAAATTTAATACATGCTTTTTAGTTAAATAAATAAAAACTATTTTTGTGTTTTTAAAATATTGATTAAAATGGACAAATGCTTACTTGTCCATTTTAATTTTTAACTTTATTATTTAGTTGTTCTTACGTTTTTAGCTATTGGTCTTGATATTTGTCCATCAATACCTACAGCCACAATTTTAAATCCATATAAAGTGTTAGCTTCTAAATTTGTTACTTCATATTCATTTAAATTAGCAGGAACTTCATCTAGTTTAACACCATCTTTGTAGATAATATATTTAGAAACTTCTCCCCCAATAGAAGGCTCAGTCCATGATAACTTTATAGTATTTGAAGTTGTCTCTACTACTGAAAGATTTTCAACCTTTCCAGGTTTTTCATTTGGAGTTTCAGTATCTTTTACTGGTGAAACTCTGAAGACTTTAACCCCATGAGCTGGTATTTCATTTCCTTTAATTTCAGTAGTTATAACTCCTTCAGTTTTATCCCATAATTCTTTAGTATTATAGTTCTTAGCTGATAGGAAATCATCTTCATTTACTAATTCAACTCCCTCAGCAATTTCATCAATAGTTACAGAAATATCTGCAGCACTATTACTTCTATTAAATAAAACAATACCTACATCACCATTTTCTAAAGGTTTAGCTAAAACTTCAAAATCACCTTCATCCTTTATTTTATAAGCTTGCACTCCTAAAGGATCTTGATTTAAAGCTATAACATCTTTGTTAGTCAATATATCTGCTACTTCGTCACTCATATTTCTAATGTCATTTCCAATCATTAAAGGTGCTGCCATAGCTGACCATAAAGTGAAGTGAGATTTATTTTCTTCATAGTTTAAACCTTGTAATCCTACAACAAGCATATCAGGATCATTCCATCCATTTGGACCTGCATATTTTGCTAAATCCACATTTTTATCATAAATATCCACTACTTCACCCCAAGTAGCTTTTCCATGATTAAATGTAATATCTCCAGTAGTTCTCCACATGTGTCCCATTTCATCTGCCCATAACCAAGGCTCTCTATTTCCCCATTCACATACGCTAAATAAAATATCTCTACCAGTAGAATTTAATGAATTAGCCATTTTTCTATAGCTTCTAATAGCACCATCTAAATTAGCTTCTTGCTTATTATTATAAGGATTAGAGAATTTTAAAGTATTTTCTCCAGCATTTAAATTAAGTTCTATAGTTAATGTTCTAGCATCAGAGACATTCCAACTTTTAGTTGGTCTCATATAATGGAAATCACCTTCTTGTCCATTTACATCTATTTTAACTTGTCTACCTTTATCCGCTGCAATATATTTTATATCAACCTTATAAACTCCATTTTCAGGAACATTTACAGTTAATTCAGATTCACCTTCATTTTTTCCTATATAACCTAAATAACCATTAGAATTTATTTCTGCTTTTCCAATAAGGGTATGATTATTTGGTTCATAGTTATTTGTAAAATCCCCTTTATAAACTCTTATAGTACCTATATCAGCAGAGTACATATTTTGCATATTTGGATCAGGTCTTTTATCTGGTTCAGGTTCTGATATAGGATTGTTACAGAAATCATATTTAAAGAAATCTATTTCCCATTCTGCAAATTGGTCAGCATCTGA
Source organism: Clostridium tarantellae (assembly GCF_009295725.1). GTDB lineage: Bacteria > Bacillota > Clostridia > Clostridiales > Clostridiaceae > Sarcina > Sarcina tarantellae. The sequence continues at coordinate 861 of NZ_WHJC01000379.1, read as the reverse complement.
CTTTTCATGTCCAAAACTACCAGGTAGATTCATACAAGTACCTGTACCTGCTGAATTATACATACCAAATTTCAAACCATTTTCATGGATATAATCTGATAAAGGTTTAAAACCATTTGGGAATTTAGTTCTATGAGGAACTAATTTACCTTCACTATCTCTAGAATTTTCAATGTAACCATCATCTAATACCACATATTCATAACCAGCGTCAGCTAAGCCCTTATTTACCATAGCATCTACAGTTTCTTTTATAACAGTTTCGTTTATATTACCACCAAAGGTATTCCAGCTATTCCATCCCATTGGTGGAACAGGAGCTAAATTTTTCTTTTCTGTTTCTGATACTTTTTTTAGTTTTTCATTAGCAATTACTGATTTTATAGGAGTTACTAATGAAGACGTTATCATTAAACTACTTATTAAAGCCATAATTTTAAGTTTATTATTTTTCATAGAATAATTCCCTCCAAATTTAATGAATATTTTTATAAAACTAAAGTAAAAATTTTACAATTATTTCATAGAGTATTTTACCATATAAATAAGTAATTTCAAACAAATTTAATTCTACATATTTTTCCAAAAGTTAATATAAATAAAAAAAACCTCATAATTTGCTAAATATAAAAAGGGAATATTTCCTATAAAATTTTCAAGTTAATATTTACAAAATATAATGCAGAGATAGTTTTTTTAGGTAAATAAAATTCAAAACTCACATAAGCTTTATTATTTTTAGCACATTTAAAATATCTATTAAGCAAAAGAATATATTCATTTATTTCTTCTATACTTCCATAAAAATTAACTGAAATAAATTTTCCTTTTATATTTTTCTTTAATATTTCAGTTTTATTT
>NZ_WHJC01000378.1 GCF_009295725.1 Clostridium tarantellae | reverse complement strand
AAATAAGGGGTGGCACTTATGAATTTTTATAATATACTATCTAATTTATATGATGATATATTTAAGTTACAGCCACAAGTTTTAAAGTTTATAAACTATGGACTAGATAAAAATGATAAAGTTTTAAACTTATCTTGTGCAACTGGTATATATGATTTAGAATTATTTAAAGAAGGAATACAGATTATATCTATTGATGTAAGAGAAGCTATGATTTCTCAATATGAAAAAAAAATTAATTCTAGGAAAATAGAATATTATAATGAGGATATGAGAAATATAAATATTCTTTTTAAAGAAGATAAATTTAAAAAGGTTTTTTGTATTGATAATTCTATATCATATTTAGAGTCTTATTGGGAGTTTGAGGATTTAATCAATAAAATAAAAAATATATTAGAAAATAGAGGAGTTTTTGTTTTTGCTTTAAATAATTATGATAAAATTTTAAAGTTTAAAAATTTTCAATTACCATTAATATTAAATAGTAACAATAAAATTTGTTTAGAAAGATATTATAAAAATATACATAAAGAATCTATGGAATTAATTAATAATTTAAAAATATCAAAGGGTGAAGTGAATTTAATTGTAAATAAAAATATTAGAATAACACCTTTTTTAAAAGATACTATATGCAATATTTTGAGTAAAGTAGGATATTGTAATATAAAAGTTTATGGTGATTTCAATTGTAATATTTGGAATGAAAATGCTGAATTAACAATAATAGAAGCGCAGATAAAGCTTTAAAATAAGAAGGAGAATTTAAAATTGAAAGAATATGATTTATTAAATAAAAAAGAATATGAAAAAGTAGGAGAAAATGAATTTCCATTAAAATATCTCACTAAAGAAGAAATATTAGAGTTGGGATTAACGAAAAATAAATGTTGCCAAAATAATAAATCTTGTTGTAAAACGTCCTTAGGATGTTGTAAATCAAGGAGAGATATAAAATAAAGAGAGCAATTAATGCTCTCTTTATTTTTTTCTTTTTTTAGCAACTTCAATATTTACTTTTCTTTTATTTAATTTTTTACCCATACATTTTTTCATTATTACATCAACTATTTCAGAATCTACATTAGCAAAACAGAAGTTTTCTTTTATATCTATATCACCTATTTGTTTAGGGTTTATTCTAGCAGTATCTTTTAAGAAGTTAACTAATAATTTAGGTGTTAAGCCATCTCTTCTACCAACAGAGAAGAATAATCTATTTTCTTCCATAGCAGGAGATTCTAAAGTGTTTTTCTCATAATCAAAAGAAGTTTCTTTATCAAAAACTATTTTCATTAAAGCTGCTGCAACATCAACTAAGCTATATTCTTCATCTAATTCTGTAGCTATTGGAACAAATTTAGCGAAATCATTGCTTTCAATAGTTTCTTTAACTTGAGTTATCATATTTTTAAATTTACTTTCAAATATTTCATCAGCAGTTGGAACATTTTTTCTATGTATTGTACTTTTAGTACTTTTTTGTATTTGCTTAAGCATCATATATTCTTTAGGAGTAACTAATGAGTAAGCAATACCTTCTCTGTTAGCTCTACCAGTTCTTCCGATTCTATGTACATAGCTTTCACTATCTTGAGGTAAATCATAGTTAATTACATGAGTAACTCCTTCAACATCTATTCCTCTTGCAGCAACATCAGTAGCAACTAGGAAATCAAGATTACCTTCTTTAAATTTCTTTAATGTTTGAAGTCTATGATTTTGGCTCATATCTCCATGCATACCTTCAACCATATAGCCTCTAGCTTGCATACCTTCAACAACTTCATCAACACCTTTTTTAGTTTTACAGAAGATTATAGCTGCGTTTGGTTCATCAAAATCAATAACTCTGCATAATGTTTCAAATCTATCTTTATGTTTTATTTCAAAATAGTATTGAGTTATCTTAGAAACAGTTAAAGAGTTTTTCTTTATTATTATATGCTTAGCATCTTGTTTCATATATCTTTTAGCTAATTTTTTTATTGGTTCTGGCATTGTTGCAGAAAAAAGAAGGGTTTGTCTTTCGCTCTTAAGGGATTTAACTATTTCTTCTAAGTCATCAATGAATCCCATATTTAACATTTCATCAGCTTCATCTAAAACAAGAAAATCGATAGTATCTAATTGTAAGCTTTTTCTTCTCATATGGTCTAAAATTCTACCAGGAGTACCTACTACAATATCAACCCCTTGTTTTAAAGCTCTGATTTGTCTGTCTATAGGCTGACCACCATATATAGGTAATACAGAAAGTTTCTCGTATTTTCCTAATCTCATTAATTCTTCATTAACTTGTATAGCTAGTTCACGTGTTGGAGCTAAGATAAGAGCTTTAGGAGATTTTTTACCTTTAGAAGGTTCCATTCTTGTTAAAATAGAGCAACCAAAAGCAGCAGTTTTTCCAGTTCCAGTTTGTGCTTGACCTATTATATCATGTCCTTCTAAAGCTACAGGAATACTCTCAGCTTGTATTTGAGATGGTTCTTCAAAGCCCATATCTTTTATAGCTTTAAGTATACTATCTTTTAAAGATAAATCTTCAAATTTTAAATTATTCATTCTATTTCCTCTTTCTATCTAATAAATTTTTAAAAAAATAAATTCTTCGTAAATTAAACACAAAGCTAATCATAACATAGTATATGTATATAATCAAATAATATTAAAAGGTAAATTTTTAAAAATAAATTTAAGTATAAAATAAAATAAATTTAAGTATAAAATAAAAACTAATTAATTAAATTTACATTATATATAACAT
>NZ_WHJC01000377.1 GCF_009295725.1 Clostridium tarantellae | reverse complement strand
ATTTTAGATTTTTTAATTAAGGGGGAAAAACTATGGTAAAAATAAGGGTTCCAGCTACTTCAGCAAATATAGGACCAGCATTTGATTGCTTAGGAGTTGCTTTAAACCAATATAATGTATTTGAATTTTCAAAAATACTTAAAGGTGTGGAATTTGAAGGGTTTAAAGATGAGTTTTGTAATGAAAATAATTTAGTGTATAAAGCAATGAAAAAAGTTTATGAAAAAGCTGGTAAGAATATGGGAGGGATAAAAATAGCTCTATTAGAAAATAATATACCTATTAGTAGTGGCCTTGGAAGTAGTTCAAGTTGTATAGTAGCAGGGTTATTTGGTGCTAATTCAATTTTAGGAAATAGATATTCAAAGGATGAATTATTAAATATGGCCATAGAAATAGAGCAACATCCTGATAATGTAGCGCCTGCCATATTAGGGGGAATGGTTTTAGCTTTAGTAGAATGGGGAGAAGTTTATTATGAAAAAATAAAGGTAAGTGATAGTCTTAAGTTTATTACTGTTATACCTGATTTTCCTCTTTCAACTAATGAATGTAGAAATATATTACCTAAAAAGGTGGATTTTAGAGATGCTATTTACAATACTACTAGATCTGCTATGACAGTAGCTAGTTTTATAAAGGAAGATTATGAAAAATTAAAATATTATTGTAATGATAGACTTCATGAACAATATAGATATGTATTAATTCCTAAGCATAAAGAAATATTAGATATCTTAAATGGAAATGGATGTGTTTGTTCATTTTTAAGTGGAGCAGGACCAACTATTATCGGCATAAATAATTGTTGTGAAGATAATAATGTTAATGCTATAAAAGAAAAGATAAAAGAAATAAAAGATTATAAATATAGTGTGAAAGTTTTAAAGACAAGTTCAGGGGTAAAAATATATTAAAAATAAATTTTATATTAATTATTTTTATATTTAGGAGTGTTAAGAATTTAAAGCAATACTTATGTAGTCTATTACAATTCTTTAGCACTCCTTTAAATAAATAATTATTTTATTATAACATTATTTTAAATTTTAGTAGGATAAGTTTAAATTTATTGTAATGGAGTAGCTTTACCAGCATCTATAACTACATCTGTAACAGTTGATTTATTAAATTCACCGCTAATTTCAGCAACATATTCTTTAGAAAAACTTTTTAATATACTTTGAATGTATGGTTTTTTTGAAGCTATTAATAAGTTCCAATTCCAAGGGGTAGAATCAGGTATATTTTTGTTAGTATATTGTTTATTTAAATCTTCAATGGCTGAAAGGCTATCATTTCCAAAGGTATAGGTTAATGAAGCATAATTTCCATACCAAAAAATAGAATGATCTTTATAAATGGTAGATGGTTTTAGAAGTTGACCTTGAAAAGTAACGTTAAACATTACTTTTGCTAGTGCAGTATAAGGAACTTTAATATTAGCTTTATATGCTAATACCTTTATAGGAATACTACTATTAGGTGGTACAGAGCGAGAAAATTCATCTGTATTTTCTTGAGTGAATGTTTCATCTTTTTGTTGACCGAAAGTATGCTCTTGGGAAAAATTATAAGAAATTTCAAATTCTTGAGTTAATCCAGGTACTTCAATATTATAATTATAGCGAAGAGATACACTATTAGATATGCTGTTGGAAGAATAATTACTAGTTGTATCTGATTTTGAAAAAGTAAAGGATTTTGTTACGGTAGCAGTAGTATCATCTCTATTTATATATCTTGTTGAAGTTACAACCTCAGAAGCTAAATCTGTGATTTTAGGCTCTTTAGTAGAAATTGTTTCCGGTATAAATTCAAGTTTAAAATTTGAAAATGTAATTTTTACACGTCTAGGAACAAAAAATCCTGGATCAGCACCAGGTAATTCAACAGGACTTAGAGTTCCTTGAAGAATATAGTCAGAACCAGATTTTTCTAAATTCATATTTTCTCCAATTTTTTTAGTTCCATCTCCATAAGCTCCATAAAAGCCTAAAGAATGAGCAATTAAACACCATTGTTTTATAAATGAAGGGCTAGAAACAAGTTTGTACTTAAGACTTTCTATATCATGATATTCATTTTCTTTTATTATAATATAATTTGATAAATCAGTATTGTTAATCATAAAAATTTAAGCTCCTTTTATTAAGTTATTAAGATTAAAAAATAAACTAAAATTGCTCAGTTATTATAGGGTTATCAATAGTTCCTGTTACATTGAATGTAAAATTTTTATTTGAATTAAGAGACATATGATATATTGGATTTTCTTTATTTGATGAATTTATGGAGTTTATAATTAAATAAAGAAATTTCGCATTAATTGGAAAAGAAATTTGTCTAGTAAATGAAGGAGAGAATTCTCGAGAGTTTGAAGAATAGTTTTTTTCTCCTATTGTATATATTATATTAAAATTTATTGGAAAATTTGATGAATTTATTATTTGCACATGATTAACTTCAATAGAAGGTATTAAATTATTAGAGGGTATTGAATTAAAGGGAGTAGCATTATTAGTTTTTAAGTCTGATATATTATTATCTATAGCATCAGGAAAACTAATATCATCAATATAAGAAATATTATACATAAAATTTATTCTCCTTTAATAAAAGTATATTACCAATATATATGTACATATATGTAATTGTTACAAATTTCAACAAATAAATATAAAACTTAAAATGATAAATGTATATTTTAGGCGAATTTAAATTAATCAGCTATAAAAAATTAATTATTTTAATAATAGCATTATGTTTTGTATTGTTAATTTA
>NZ_WHJC01000376.1 GCF_009295725.1 Clostridium tarantellae | reverse complement strand
TATTAATAGTAATATTTATTTAAATACATAAAAAAATAAATACATAATTTTAATTCATTTTCAAAATTATATATTTAAAATTTCTAAGTTTAATTATTACAGATTTCTAAATTTATCTAATATACAATTAATTAGATGAAAGATTTTATAAATAGGTTTAGTAATTAGAAAAATATAGGCTATATAAAATAAATAATAAATAGATAAGAAAATTTAGTGTTTTAAATATTATTTTTGATGGTATAATGTTAAAGATAAAAATTAATATAAAATATTAATAAACAAGGAGATTTTTTATATGAAAAGATATGCGGTACTTGCCAATCCAGGACATAACCGAATTTATTTTGATACAGCACTTAAAATTGCAGTTTCTGAATTGGAAGCAATTGCAAATGCTTATAATATGGAAATAAGCAATATAGAAGAAGGGAATATGGGGCTTCCAGCTTCAATTTGTTTCTCAACTAATAGAGAGCTTAATGAAGAAGATTTTAAAGCATTAGGATTTTCATCCATATATTATGCTTTATTTGAAATGATAGAAGGAGGGCTTTTAAGACCTATAGCTGTACCAGATTTTCACACTTTCCCTGAGAGTATGGTTCAAATATTAAAATATAATGGAAAGACTAATGAACAATTTACAAGACTTATGGTTAATCTTGCTTTAAGTGCATGTGAAACAGGAAGTAAAAAAATAACTTTACTTGATCCTATGTGTGGTAAAGGAACTACTTTATATGAAGGATTTATAAGAGGTTTTGATGTTATAGGAATAGAAATAAATAGTCAATGGACTCAAGAAATTCAAACTTATGTTGTTAGATACTTAAAAGAAGGTAAATATAAACATAAAGCTGAGAAATCAAAAAAATCTGATTCAAAAGGAAAGAAAATAGCTAGTATATTTACATTAACATCTGCTGTAGATAAAAAAGATTTTAATTCAGGTGAAGTTCAAACATTCCAATTATATAATTCAGATACAAGAAAAGCTAATTTACTTATTAAGAAAAAGTCCTGTGATATAATAATATCTGATTTGCCTTATGGTGTTCAGCATGGAAGTAAAAGTGATAAAAACTCAATGATGGAAAGAAGTCCATTAGAACTTTTAAATAAAGCTATACCAGCTTGGCATAATGCCTTAAAAGCTAAAGGAAGTTTAGTTTTATCATATAATGAGTTTACAATGAAGTATGATGATATAGCAATAGCTTTAGAGAAGAATGGATTTAAAGTTTTAGATGAATCTCCATACAATAATTATTTACATAGAGTAGACCAATCAATAAATAGAAACTTAATAGTAGCAATTAAAGCTTAATTATATGAAAAGAATCACTTAAAAAGTGGTTCTTTTTTATTTTGGTTATAAAATAAATTAATATAAACAAATTTTTAAAGTTTTATTTTAAATAAATTATTACATAATTTTTAGTTTAGTAACAAATATATTTAACTACGATTATTATAAATAATACAGAATATTTATAATGGAAAAGTGGTGAAGACTATGAAAGATTTACAATTGCATATATTAAATATTTCTAGAAATAAATATCATCATTTAATAAATTTACCCAATGTACAAGCTATAGGATATGGATTTAAGTATGTTAATGAAAAATGTACTTATGAACCTTGTATTCATGCATTAGTAAGTAAAAAAATTAATAAAGTAAATTTATCTTATAATAAGTTAATTCCTAAAAATTTTATGGGAGTTAAAACAGATGTAATTGAAATTGGAACCATTAAAGCTCAATATTTAACTGGTAGGGTTAGACCTTTAAAAGGTGGATGTGAAATATTAACAGAAGGCTTTTCTGAAAATGTTATTGGAAGTATGGGGTGTATAGTAAGTAAAGGGCTTTTATTTAAAAAGTATTATATTTTAAGTAACAATCATGTACTTGCAGGGGAAAATAAATTTTTCAAGGGTACACCTATTAGGCAACCTGCTCATTCTAACAAAACAGATTTTTCTGATATAGTAGCAGAATTGTCAGAGTTTATTGAAATAAAATTTGAAACTCCTACTGAATTACCAGAAAACACAGTAGATTGTGCTATAGCAAAGATTTTATATAAAAAGGATATTTCTAAAAAAGTAGCATTTATGGGAGAGATACAAAGTATAGGTATTCCAAAAATTGATTTAAAAGTAAAGAAAACAGGTGCTGCTACTAATTTTACTAAAGGAAAAATAAAAACTATAGGCGCATCTACACTATGTACTTTTCAAAATAATAAAAAAGCATTATTTGTAAATCAAATAATAACAACTAGAATGTCTGATGAAGGAGATTCTGGTAGCGTATTACTAGATAATAATAATAAAGTCATTGGACTTTTAATGGGAGGTACAAAAAATAGTGTTAGTGTTTTTAATGATATAAATTTAGTTTTAAAGGCTTTAAAGGTAGATTTATTATAAAATATAGCACATTATAAGTTAATTTCATATTATTTTTATTAGGAAAGTGATAAGGTATGGTATATATTAAATTTACTTTTTACAGTAGATAAAATAAACATTAATCACTTTTCCTAAGTTTTTTTATTTAGAGTTGCATAAAGCTATAATTTTGAAATTATATTTGCTAAATACTGAATAAAAATAGCTAATAGAATTTAACAGAGCTAATTGATACATTATTTTAATAATATTGATTGAACTTAATTCTATAGATAGGTTATTTTGATATATACCCTTAGCTATATGGGAATAAAAGGTATATATCATAAAGAATTTTAATTCTATTTTTAATAACTAAACTTAGAAAGTCATATATTAATA
>NZ_WHJC01000375.1 GCF_009295725.1 Clostridium tarantellae | reverse complement strand
TAGATTAAAATATTTAAGTATTAAAGTAATAGAGTAGATAAAGAAATTCATAGATAGCAATACATTATATGCATTAAATGTAAAATAAGTTATTTTATTTAAAATTATAATAAATTTACTAACAATTTAAGATGAAAATCATAATATATATATCATTACCATTTATTCATTTAAACTTATACTTATTTTTATTAATTAAAATTAAAGGTTAGGAGGAATTAAAATGAGTATTTTAAGAGAAGACTTAATAAAAGATATTGCTAGAAACTATAGTATGCTATTTTATAACAAAAGAAATGTACTAGGGTTAGGACTTGGAAATAAAGTAATTAATGGAGTTGATACTGGAGAGCCAAGTATTCATGTTTTAGTAAAAGAAAAAGTTTCTATTGATAGTTTATCTAGTTCAGATAAAATTCCTAAAGATTTTTTGTCAATAAAAACAGATGTTATTCAAACAGGTGACTTTAGATTTAGTGCTTCTGATATTTTAATAAATCTTCAATCTAAAATAAGACCATTACGTCCAGGATGTAGCATTGGAGTGGCTGAAGGAATAGGAGCTGGAACTATTGGAGCTATAGTATATGATAATGATCCAGAAAAAAAAGACAAAAAGTATATATTGACTAATAATCATGTAATATCAGGATTAAATGAATTTCAAGCAGGTTCTATAATACTTCAGCCTGGAGTAGGAGATGCAGGGTTATATAGTAAAAATGCTGTTGCTACTTTAGCGAGAACTGTTGTATTAAATTTTGAAGATGGACCATCAGATATTGTAGTAAATTATGCTGATTGTGCTATAGCTGAAATTAATCCAGGCATAGATGTTATTACAGATATTCCTGGTATTGGAGTAATAAAAGGAACAACTATACCTACAAAAGAGGCTAAAGTACAAAAAGTAGGGAAAGCTACAGGATATACTAATGGAACTATATCAAGTACTAATGTATCTTTTGCTATGGCTATGAATGATGGAGACTTTTGTACATTTAATGATCAAATTTTAGTTAGTAAAATGTCTGACATAGGAGATTCAGGTGCTTTATTATGTGATTTTTCTAATAATGCTATAGGTTTAATATTTGGACATGGAGAAACAGTAACAGCTGCAACCCCTATTAATTATGTTTTAGATTATTTAGGAGTACATTTTTAATACATTAATAAAATTTTAGATATAGATATATAAGTTAATTAAAATATTTTATAAGGTGAATTTTAAAAATTTATCTTATAAAATATTTTTAATTGTAAGATTAATTTATTTAATTTACATAATTAAAAATATAAGAAATTTACTAAGTTAATTATATCGTTTTTATAAATTATTAAGATTTAAAAATATTTTTTAAATTTAACTATACATTTTAAATTTATTTAGTTAAAATTACAAGAGATGTTAAAATATTTTTAATTAAGGGGGGATATTCTTTTAAAATTAAGAAAGATAATTGAATATTTTAATACATAGTTATAAATTTATAAAGAAATTTTATTAATTTTAATAGGAGGATATATGAATAAATTTAAAAATAAATTAAGTAAGTTTTTAATTTTAATGTTTACATTAATCTTTTCATTTACATTATTATTAGGGTGTAATAAAACAACTAGCACTACTAATGAAACAAATACTTCTAAGTCTACAAAAGGTGTAATGGATGTAAGTTATATAGATATTGGACAAGGTGATAGTGAGTTAATACAGGTTAATGGTAAAAATCTTTTAATTGATGCTGGTCCAACAAAATCAGCGGATAAGCTTATAAAATACTTAAAAAGTCGTAATGTAAAGACTTTAGATTATGTAGTTGCAACTCATCCTCATGAAGATCATATAGGAGGAATGGTAAAGGTATTAGAAAATTTTGATGTAAAGAATTTTCTTGCACCTAAGGTAATTCATAATACCAAAACTTTTGAAAACATGGTTAAAGCTGTTAAAAAGAAAGGGTTAAAAATAGAAACTTTAAAAGCAGGAGATGGAGATAAATTTAATTTAGGAAAAGGGGTAAAAGTAGAGGTGTTTTCTCCTAATAAAGATAGTTATGAGGATTTAAATGATTATTCTCCTATAATGAAAATAACCTTTGGTAATAACTCTTTCTTATTTACAGGAGATGCTGAAGCTACTGCAGAAAAAGAAGTTTTAGATAAGAAATACAACTTAAAGGCTGACGTAATAAAAGTAGGTCATCATGGTTCTCACAGCTCATCAACTCCAGAATTTATAAAGGCTGTAAATCCTAGTATTGCTATTATGTCTTTAGCTACAGATAATAAGTATGGTCATCCACATAAAGAAACTATTGAAACTTTTAGTAAACAAGGTATTAAAACTTATCAAACTAACTTAGATGGAAATATTTTATTAGAATCAAATGGTAGTGAAATAAAAAAGAAATAAAGTATAAAAAACTGGTATCTTTTTATATACCAGTTTTTTTATACTTTTTTTAAGAATTAAAAAAAGTATAATCAGTTAATACTATATGTTTATCTTTATTTTTACCATAACAATCAACTATATTATTATCTTTTAATTGCAAATTATTCTCTTTAAGTGCTTCTATAATTTTAGTATGAATTTCTTCAGGTAAGTAATGAATTTTTGAATAATTTTCTACTATAAGTATATTTTTATCTAAGTATAATGAAGGATTTAAGAATTCTTTTAAATCATTTTTGCAATTATTATATAATTCTAATTCCTTTATATTATCTTCAATACCTTCTTTACATAAAGGTAGTTTAATTGCTAAATTATGATTAAATTTTAGTATTACTCTATGAAATGTAAACTCTATAAT
>NZ_WHJC01000374.1 GCF_009295725.1 Clostridium tarantellae | reverse complement strand
TTGGAGTTTTAGCAACAGAAATACCAAATGCGTATAAAACAACATCTACAGGAAAAACATCACACATGAAAGGAATTGGTATCACTCCAGAAGCACTTGAATCAAATCCAGTGTTATTTGATTTACTTTTTGAAATGGCTTGGACTACAGATGTCGTTAATGTTGAGTTATGGTTAAAGGATTATATAGAAAGAAGATATGGAAAATATACAGATAATGCATATAATGCATGGAAAATATTTAATGAAACTGCGTATGCTAAAAGGACTCATTATCATGAAGGAGCATCTGAATCTATAATTAATGCAAGACCTGGTTTTGGAGTAAGGTCATCAGCTCTTGTTGGAAGCATTACAGTTCTTTATGATAAAATTAAATTTGAAAAAGCTGTTAAACTTTTATTAGCTGATTATGATGAGCTTAAGGATTATCCAGGTTATTTATTTGATTTAGCAGATTATTTAAGACAAGTTTTAGCTAATTCTGCTCAAGAGTATTATAATAAATTTGTATCATTATATAATTCAAATGATTCAGTAGGATTTAAATTATATGCAGATAAATTTTTAAATCTCATAAAGCTACAAGAAAAAATACTAAGCACTCAAAGGGTATTTTTAGTGGGAAGATGGATAAAATATGCTAAAGAAATAGCTTTTGATGAGTTTTCAACAGATATGTTTAAGTTAAATGCTAAAGCTCTCATAACTACATGGGGAGGCTTACTACAATCAGAAGCTGGTGGATTGCGTGATTATTCAAATAGACAATGGTCAGGTTTAACTGGAGATTTTTATTATGGCAGATGGGAAATGTGGATAAATTCATTAAAAAATGCTATAGATACAGGAACTGAACCTAAAAATATAGATTGGTTTAACTTTGATTGGACATGGGTTATAAATAATAAAGAATATAGTAGTGAACCTACTAATTTTAGTTTAAAAGATTTAGGTAATGAAGTGTTTACTAAGTTTTCTTATTTAAAAGATATGAAATCAGTTTTATCAGAGAATTTAGCATTAAATAAAAAAGCAGTATCATCATCTAATGAAACCGATTATTTTACTCCAAATTTAGTAACCGATGGAAATAACACATCAACATCATCAAGATGGTCGAGTGGCCCTTTTACTAATGAAGTACATCAATGGATATATGTTGATTTAGGAAAAATAACTGAATTTGATACAGTAAAATTATATTGGGAAGTAGCAAATGCTACTATATATAGAATAGAAGTTTCTAATGATGCAACTAATTGGACTTCAGTTTATAGGACAACTGAAGGCATGGGTGGAGTAGAAAAAATAACTTTAACTTTTACTCAAAGTGCAAGATATGTAAGGGTATACTGTGAAAAAAATAATACTATTCCTTCAGTTTCACTTTATGAAATTGAAATATATAATAGGCTAATTAATATAGCAGAAGGCAAACTTGTTTATGGACAAAATGAACATGAAAAAAATAAGTTGATTAATGCTATAGATGGAGATTTGAACACTTACTGGGATGGTGGGCAATATCCTTCTTATTTAGAAATAGATTTAGAAAAAATTTATGCTTTAGATTCTATTAATATAGTTAATTATGTAGATGGTGTTAGATATTATCATTATAGTATTTATGGAAGTATAGATAAAATAAATTATAATAAAATTGCTGAAAAAAATAATAATAATAAGGCAACTACTGAAGGAGATACCTTTAAGTTAAATGGTGATGTTGAAGTAAGATATGTAAAAATTATTATAGAATATTGTTCTGCAAATGAAGCAGTTCATATTTCTGAACTTGGGATTTATGGAAAAGAAGTGAGTCAAATAGGTACTTTAACAAAGAATTTAGCATTAAATAAACAAGCGATATCATCATCCAATGAAACAGATTATTTCACTCCAAATTTAGTGACTGATGGGAATAATACATCAGTATCATCAAGATGGTCAAGTGGACCTTTTACTAATGGGGAACATCAATGGATATATGTTGATTTAGGAGAAATAACTAAATTTGATACAGTAAAATTATATTGGGAAGTAGCAAATGCTACTATATATAGAATACAAATTTCAGATGATGCAATTAATTGGACTTCAGTTTATAGGACAACTGAAGGGGTAGGAGGATTAGAAACAATAACTTTAAATTCTACTCAAAGTGCAAGGTATGTAAGAGTATACTGTGAAAAAAATAATACTATTCCTTCAGTTTCACTTTATGAAATTGAAATATACAATATGGGTATAATGGCATCAAAAAATTTAGCATTAAATAAAGAAGCAATATCATCATCTAATGAAACAGATTACTTCACCCCAAATTTGGTGACAGATGGAAATAACACATCAGTATCATCAAGATGGTCAAGCGGACCTTTTATTAATGGTGAGCAGCAATGGATATATGTTGATTTAGGGAAAATAACTGAATTTGATACAATAAAATTATATTGGGAAGTAGCAAATGCTACTATATATAGAATAGAAGTTTCAAATGATGCAACTAATTGGACTTCAGTTTATAGAACAACTAATGGTTTGGGAAAAACAGAAATAATAAATTTAAACTCTACTCAAAGTGCAAAATATATAAGAGTATATTGTGAAAAGAATAATACAGTTATTTCAGTTTCACTTTATGAAATTGAAATATATAATATAAGAAATATAGCAATACCAATTTTAACAATAAAAAATTTAGCATTAAATAAACAAGCAGTATCATCATCTAATGAAACAGATTATTTTACTGCTAATTTAGTTACAGATGGAAATAATGAATCAGCATCATCAAGATGGTCAAGTGGCGCTTTTATA
>NZ_WHJC01000373.1 GCF_009295725.1 Clostridium tarantellae | reverse complement strand
ATAAAACACAATGGTTAGATAATTTGTTAAGCTCTCTAACCTTTGTTATAAGGAAATATATACTACTTTCTTTAAATGAATCAAAACATGGTTATGGTATTATTCAAGATGTAGATATTTAAACTAAAGGTAGAATTAAATTAAGTTCTGGAACAGTTTATGGAACTCTAACAAAAATGTAAAAAAAGGGAATCATTTCTGTGTATTCAGATGAGGAAAGACGTACTGTTTATGAAATTACTGATTTAGGTAAAAATTTAATTTTACTTGAAATCCAAAGAATTAAAGAGCTATACCTTAATGCAGTAGAATTTGAGAATGATTTTCATGATTAAAAATATAATTAAACCATTTTGGAACTTAAACATATTAAAAACAGAAAAATGGTTAGAAAAAATGAATACTAAAAATTATGAATTAAAAAAGGTTAATTTTAAATTAGGAAAGTTTACTTTTGAAAAAAATAATTGTAACCCCTTAACATATAGAATTTACCACAATTCAATAAAGATTTCTCAATGCTCTCCTTCCTTAAAAAAAGAAGGATGGATTAATTATTTAAGAGTTAAAAAATCTGTTAATTCGAATATTTAACTATAAAAAAGGATACAATATTATTGTAAATTCACATAATTATAAATCATAAAGTCATAAAAAAGTATAAGGACGAAATTAAATTTCGTCCTTATACTTTTAATTATTTGTTTATTTGAGCTTTAGCAGTTTCTACTAAATTAGCAAAACCTTGAGCATCATTTATAGCCATTTCAGATAACATTTTTCTGTTTATCTCTATTCCAGCTAATTTTAATCCGTTCATAAATCTTGAATATGAAAGACCATTCATTCTTGTAGCCGCATTTATTCTTGCTATCCAAAGTCTTCTGTAATCTCTCTTCTTTAATCTTCTACCTACATAAGCATTTCTTAACGCTCTTATTACTGATTCATTAGCAGTTCTAAATAACTTACTTTTTCCACCGTAATATCCTTTTGCAAGCTTTAATACTTTCTTATGATTCTTACGGCTGTTAACCGCTCTTTTAACTCTTGCCATGTTTCAATTCCTCCTAGTGTTATATGTATGGTAATAATTTCTTCATTGCTTTTTCTTGAGTTGTTGAAACATAAGCAGCTTTTCTTAAGTTTCTTTTTCTCTTAGAACTTTTCTTAGTTAATATATGACTTTTGAAAGCCTTAGATCTTTTTAATTTACCTGAACCTGTTTTTTTAAATCTTTTTGCTGCACCTCTGTGCGTTTTCATTTTTGGCATAATAAGCCTCTCCTCTCCAGTTATGCTTTTTTAGGACTTACCATTAGCGACATATTTCTGCCCTCTTGTTTAGCTCCCTTTTCAACTACGCAAACATCTTCAAGTATTGAAACAAATTTTTCAAGTATTTTTTTACCCATCTCTCCTAATTGTGCTTCTCTACCTTTAAATCTAACTGTAATCTTAACTTTATCTCCAGCTAATAAGAATTTCCTAGCATTTTTTGCTTTTATTAATATATCATTTTCTTCAATAGTAAGACTGCATCTAATCTCTTTAATAACTGTAACTTTTTGATTTTTCTTTGATTCTTTTTCTTTTTTAGATTGTTCATAAATGAATTTTCCTAAATCCATTATTTTACACACTGGTGGATTAGCAGTTGGAGAAATCATTACTAAATCTAACTCTTTTTCATCTGCCATGTTTTGAGCTTCTCTAGTACTTATAACTCCTAACTGACTTCCATCAGAATTAATAAGTCTAATTTCTTTTTCTTTTATATATTCATTACAAATAAATTTTTTACTAATAACTTTCACCTCCCTAAATAAAATTATATGTAAATTTAAAAAATGGATGGCATAAGCCATCCATATTATCATACACTTACTGTTTTATATTTCAGCGATATTCAAATAAAATAACCCTACTAATATTTAAAATCTGTAAGGTGAGAAACTAATTCTCTACTTTGCTAGTTTATTATAACATTTTGAATTTATAATGTCAAATTTTTATCTTCTATGATGTTTTACTTTTATTTAAAATATTAGTTCTAAAAGTTTCAATACCTATTCTATCAATAAATTCTCCAAGCTTCTCTCCCATTTCTCCATACTCATTATAATAATTTAATATATTCTTTACTACTTCATAAGCTTTTCTTTCATCTAATTCTTTTACTAATATATTAGCTTGTCTAGGATTATGTCCTGCACTTCCTCCAACTGTTATAAAAAATTTACTATTATAATCAACTAACACACCTATATCCTTAGAGTAAATACTTGTACATGCATTTCTACAACCTGATACTCCTATTTTTGTTCTATTTGGCAAAAGCATTCCATGAAAATTATTACTTATTTTCATTCCAATGCCTATAATTGGATATTTAGAACGCTTACAAAAATTAGCTGGACATATTTCCACATTCTTTACTGATAGTTGATTTTTAACTGCTGGCTCCATACCCAAATCATTCCATATAGTGCTTAAATCCTCTTCTTTTAATCCTGTAATTAATATTCTTTGCCCGGAAGTTAATTTAAGTATAGCTTTATATTTTTTAGCAACCTCTCCTATCTTTATTAAATTATCTGGTGTTATAAAACCTCCTGGTATATGAGGCGTAATTCCATAAGTTCTTTCACCATTTCTAATTTTTTGTAAATTTCCATAAAGATTCATTTTTACCTCCTTACTATTTTATTATTAACTATACCTTATTCTATCCATATTGGGTATTATTATAAATTAATATTATACTATATAACAGTAAAAATCATATAACTAATGTTACATTAAATAAAAAATAAAATGATATAAACTAAAATATTTATACATATAAATG
>NZ_WHJC01000372.1 GCF_009295725.1 Clostridium tarantellae | reverse complement strand
ATATATATATTAAATCTAGTGTTTTTTTGATAATTTATTAATTTTGAAACTTTTACATAAAAATAAGTATTTTAAACAAATTAGGTAAGGTATTAAATGTTTTTTAGTTTTTCCTACCTTATGATATAATTTCTATGTTTGACAAAAATTAAATATATTTTAGGAGTGATTTTAGTGTTAGTTCCAAAATCAATTACTTGCTTACAAAACTATAGTAAGGAACAATTTTTTAAGGATTTTATAGCAGGAATTATTGTTGCTATTATTGCCTTACCCTTATCAATAGCTTTGGCTATAGCATCTGGAGTTTCTCCAGAACAGGGATTGTACACAGCAATTATAGGTGGATTTATAGTATCATTATTAGGTGGAAGTAGAGTTCAGATAGGTGGACCTACAGGTGCTTTTGTAGTTATTGTATATGGTATAATACAAAAATATGGAATTAGTGGATTGACAATAGCTACTATTATGGCAGGAATATTGTTAATACTTATGGGATTATTTAAATTAGGTGGATTATTAAAATATATTCCATATTCAATAACAGCAGGTTTCACTAGTGGAATAGCTGTAGTTATTTTTTCTACTCAAATAAAGGATTTATTAGGATTATCTATGAATAATGTACCATCTCAATTTTTAGAGAAATGGATATCTTATTTTAAGAATATAGGTACTGCAAATATCTCAGCTATAATTATAGCTACTTTAACCTTAGCTATAATAATTTTATGGCCTAAGGTTAATAAAAAAATACCTGGAACATTTATAGCAATTATAATAGTTACAATAATTACTTCAGTGTTTAACTTACAAGTTGAAACTATACAGAGTAAGTTTGGTGAATTATCTTCTTCATTACCAACATTAAGTATACCAAGAGTTAACTTAAATGTAATAAGTGATCTAGTTATGCCAGCTGTAACTATTGCAATTTTAGGAGGTGTAGAATCTCTCTTATCAGCAGTTGTAGCTGATGGAATGATTGGTGGAAAACACCGTTCAAATATGGAATTAATTGCTCAGGGAGTAGCTAATATTTTTTCAGGTGCTTTTGGAGGAATTCCGGTAACAGGAGCAATTGCAAGAACTGCAGCGAATGTTAGAAATGGAGGTAGAACTCCAATAGCAGGAATGGTTCATTCTATTGCTGTTTTATTTATTATGTTAATATTTATGCCCTATGTTAAACTTATACCAATGTCTGCATTAGCAGCTATACTAGTAGTAGTATCTTATAATATGGGAGAATGGGAAGCATTTGAAAAAATATTTAAAGCACCAAAAAGTGATGCTTTAGTACTTTTAGTAACTTTCTTTTTAACAGTATTTTTAAACTTAGTTGTAGCTATTGGAGTTGGAGTAGTATTATCTTCTTTCTTATTTATGAAGAAGATGGCAGAAATTGCAGATGTTAAATGTGTTTTAGATGATATAAATGATAATGAAGATAGTGATAAAATAAACAATATAAATTTACCAGATGGTGTGGTAGTATATGAAATAAGTGGACCATTTTTCTTTGGTGCAGCTAATAAATTTGTTTCTGCTATTAGAGAAATGGGTGCAACTCCAAAATTATTAATAATAAAAATGAGTAAAGTACCATTCATGGATGCAACAGCATATCATTCTTTTGAAATGTTATATGATATATGTGAAAAACAAGGTACTAGATTAATTATTTCAAATGTACAATCACAACCAATGAAAATGCTTAAAAAGTATGGATATATAAATAAGGTTGGAGAAGAAAATTTTTCTACAGAATCACATAAAGCTTTAATCAACTTTAATGAAGACATAGCTAGTTAAGTACATATTAGATATAACAAATTTAAAATTTCAAATTTAATAAAGTTTAATGACAATAATATTTAACAACACAAACTCTTAATATCTTAAATTAAGTATATTAAAAGTTTGTGTTGTTATTTTATTATTTAGGTAATTTTAATCGTTTAAAATCTAATATGATATTTCTAAGAAGTTTTCAATTTAAAGTTGATAAAGAGAATAAAAATATAAAAAGCTCCAAACAATAAAAGTAATATACAAAAATAAAGGAGGAAAAAGTTATGTATGAAAATATAGTACTAATGCACTGGATTTATGTATTTGTTATGTTTTTAGGTATATTATATTTTACATATCTTTTAATTAACAAAAGAGATATTCCTAATCATGAATATTTAATTGCTATTATAATTCCTATATGGTCAGCATTAGCGTATATGTCTATAGCTTTAGGGCAGGGAACTATAGAAATTAACGGAAGAATTTTATATTTTGCTAGATATTTAGATTGGATTGTAACTACACCGTTATTATTAACATCATTATCTCTTTCAGCAATGTTTAAAAGTAAAGTTAACAAATCTATTATAGCTTCTCTTATATTTGCAGATGTAATAATGATTATAACAGGAGGTATAGCTGATATTTCTATAAATAAAACAGTATCTTATATATGGTATTGGATTGGGATGGTGGCATTGGTTTATATAATTTATATTATATGGAATCCTTTGAAGAAACTAGCTTTTTCTAATTCTAAAAATGTAGGAGTTACTTATACTAGATTAGCCACATATTTAACTGTTTTTTGGATTTTATATCCTACTTTTTGGATTTTAAGTAAGTCTGGCATAGGAGTATTAGGAGCATGGGGTGAAGCAATGGCATTTATAATTATACCTATATTTTCAAAAGTAGGCTTTAGTATATTTGATTTATATAACTTAGGAAAGATAACAAATTAGATATATATAAGTTTAATATTAAAACAAAAACTTAATACATAATTTAATAAGCTATATTTTTTAGAATTTATTTCTAGAAATTATAGCTTACTGT
>NZ_WHJC01000371.1 GCF_009295725.1 Clostridium tarantellae | reverse complement strand
TTTATAAAACTCCATAAAATGTATGGAGTGAGATTAGTTCCTAGTTAAATAATTTATTAATAAATATTATGTAAGGAGATTTTTATATGCAAATAAGAAGTGATAAATATAATTTAACCAAATCTTCATTTATAGAAGTTAAAGAAAAAAATTTAGATTTAAAAGTAGATATAAAGCTAGAGGCAGATAGCACTAATGAACTTTTAGGTACATTAATAGTAGGCTCTGTAGTAGATAGTAATAATAACCCTATTAAAGGGGCTATAGTAAAGTTAATAGGGAAGGATTTACAACAATTATATAGAGTTACAACAGATGATCAGGGCAAATATATAATAAGTCATATTCTTTATAGTGAATTATATACTGTGTCTGCAATTACTAACGGAAAATTATTAAGTACTTCGCAGCCCTTTACTCTATCAAATGGTTCAAAAAAAATGATAGATTTCACATTATATGATAGTCCTAATGTGAATTTAGGAGTTATAAATGGAACATTACTAGATTCAAACTCTATAGAAGTTTTTGGTGCAGTAGTATTTTTATATAGTGTTGTAGATAATAACAATATTTTAAAATCATTAACATTTACAGATTCAAATGGAGTTTTTACCTTTTCTCAGTTAAATGAGGGTAATTATTTTATTACAATTTCTAAATTAGGATATGTATCAACACAAATTCAAACCACAGTTACAAAAGGTAATATTTCTCATTTGAATTTAAAGCTAAATAATGATCCTAATGCATCTAAAGGGGTTATCTCTGGAGTTATTACCAATGAATCTAATAAAACTATTTCTAATGCTGATGTGATTTTGTATGAAGTTGATGAAAATAAGAAACTTATTCCATTAGCATATACTAAAACTAATTTTTCAGGTCTTTATACCTTTATTAATATTAAAAAGGGTAATTATATAATTAAATCTAATCAATCAGAGGATGTGGATATTAATAACAATATTCAACCTGAAACACTACCATCAAACTCTTTACAATCTAATGCTCAATCTTTAGATGAATTAGATATAATAAGTTCTATAATAACTAAACCGGAAATGGGTAAGAAAAATTTAGCTTTAGTGCCACCTATGGGATGGAACAGTTGGAATACCTTTGGAGGCAATATAAATGAAACTGTTATAAAAGAAACTGTAGATGCTATGATAAATAAGGGATTAGCTGATGCTGGTTATGAATATGTGGTATTAGATGATGGCTATATTGAAAATTATAGAGATAGTAAAGGAAAATTAGTTACTCATAAAACAAAATTTCCAAATGGATTTAAATTTTTAGCTGATTATATACATGAAAATGGTTTGAAATTTGGTATGTATAATTCAGCAGGCACTGGAACTTGTATGTTTCTTCCAGGCAGCTTTGGATATGAAAAGTCAGATGCTGAGCAATTTGCAGAATGGGAAATAGATTTTTTCAAATATGATTTTTGTAATAATCCTATATCAGAACCTGAACCATATAAAAGCCCTGATGCAAATATGAGAAATATGTACTCTGCTGATATAGGTAATATTAAAGTTTATAAAGATAATTTTTTAATTAACTATAATCCTATTAATCATAAGCTTAGTGGAAAAGCAAAAATAAATTCTAATGGATATTTAGGCTATATAGGAAAAAATGAAGGTGAATCTGAATTAATTGTAAATGTTCCTGAAAATGGAGTTTATAAGTTAGATATAAAATATATTGCAGCTGATAATGGTAGACAAGTTAAGATAGATGTAAATGGGCAAGAAGTGGATTTTTATTATATGAAACCAACTAAAAGTTGGAATATATATGATGCTAGAACATTAATTATAGAACTTAATTTAAATGCTGGAGAAAACACTTTAAAGTTCTACAATCCTTATAATAATAAGCAAGAAGGAAATTTAGATGGTGCTATTAGAAGCTATAGAAAAATGGCTAATGCATTAAATTCTACTGGTAGAAATATTGTATTTAGTGTATGTGAATGGGGAAATAGAGAACCTTGGTTATGGGCCAATGAAATGGGACATATGTGGAGAACTACTGGAGATATTACATTTAATCATGGAAAAGCTACCTGGGGTGAAGTAATGTATATTTATGATAAAAATATAGATTTAGCAAAATATGCAGTTAAAAATGGTTGGAATGACCCTGATATGCTTGTTGTAGGGTTAGAGGGGTTAAATTATGAAGAAAATAAATCTCACTTTACTTTATGGGCAGCTATGGCATCACCTTTAATGATTGGAAATGATATTAGAAATATGAGTTATGAAGTAGCAACCATCTTAACTAACAAGGATATTATTGCTTTAAATCAAGATCCTTTAGGAATACAGGCTTACAAAATAAAAGATGAAGGAGAGTTTGAAGTTTTAGCTAAACCTTTAGAAAATGGTGATGTAGGTATTGTTTTATTTAATAGAAGTAATAGTTTTGCTGACATTTCTGTAACTATTGATGAAATTGTACAAAGTGTTCAATTAGTAAATAAAGAAAATTTCCTATTAGCTAAGAAATATAACACTAAAGAATTGTGGGATAAAACTGAAGGGGTTATAACTACTGAAATTAAGGCATATAGAATACCAGCACATGGTGTTAAAGTCTTTAGAGTTTCGCCAGCAAAAGTATAAAAGTATAAATTTGAGAAAATGAAAATTTTCAAGTAATAGATATAAATTTAACACTTGAAAATTATGAAGGAATGCTAAGTATTTTAATGAGGAAGTGTTTAACTAAAATCATGTAAAACTAGATGAAAGCATTAATAATTTAAGGACAACTAAATAAAATAAATAATAAAAAGTAAAATGGATAATTTATAAATTATCCATTTTACTTTTATAGTATTTTAAGCATAGC
>NZ_WHJC01000370.1 GCF_009295725.1 Clostridium tarantellae | reverse complement strand
ATTTCATATAGTATATAGAATAGTTTTTAATTAATTAATATGCTATTTGAAATTTTCTAAAAATTATATAAAAGAGGTAATTTATATGAGTTCTTTAATAGAAAAATCAGTAGTTGATATTATTAAAAATTATTATTCATTTTTTTCATCAAAATCTAATGTAATAGGAATAGGTTTTGGAAATAAAAGTATTAAAAATATGGATACGAAAGAACCTTGTTTACATGTTTTAGTTGAAAAAAAGATACCTTTAAATAAATTATATAAACATGACATTATTTCTAGTAATTTCTTAGGCATTAAAACTGACATTATTCAATGTGGAAGTTTTGATTTTTTAAATTCTAATACTAATAAAAGTAAAAATGAAAATATAAATAAGCTTAATTTTTGTTCAAGAAAGCGACCTATACAGGCTGGATATAGTGTAGGTGTATATGGAGACCCCTTTACAGGAACATTAGGAGCAATAGTTTTTGGAAATAAAAAAAATACTCCTTATATATTAAGTAATAATCATGTTCTTGCAGATGATAATAAATATGAAAAAGGAACTTATATACTTCAACCTGCAGCAGGATTTGGAGGAAATTATTATCATAATGTAATTGCTACTTTAACATTAGCTATAAAACAATATTTTGATGGGGTTACAATTAATTATACAGATGCTGCCATAGCAGAGATTTTTTATAAAATGGAGTATGATACATCTATACCATATATAGGAAAAATAAAAGGCGTTGCTAAAGCATATCCAACTATGGCAATAAGAAAAACTGGTGCTACTACTGGCTATACAACAGGACATGTAGGAACAACTTTTTTGAAATTAAATACTACTACTGAAGACGGTGGAACATATCTTATGGAAAACCAAATTTTTGCTAATAGAATGAGTGAAGCAGGAGATTCTGGAAGTGTAGTAGTTGATAATAATAATAATGCTGTTGGTTTACTAATGGGCGCCAACAAATATGGTTCAATAATAAACCCTATTGATAAAACTTTAAACCTTTTAGATGTACATTTTTAAAAATTAAACTTATTTATAGATTTTTAATATATTTTTAATAGATTTTTATTTGTTATAGAATGAAATAAAACCATGCTAAGCATGGCTTTATAAAAATTTTTATTTGTCTTTTTTAAAAGATTATTTTAAAAATATAATTTTAAATGAATCCATCAATTTTTTCAGCTCTTCTATAAGCTTTTTCTATAATTGATTTTGGGTACCCTATGTAATCTAAAAGTTTAATAGCATTCTTAGTTTTAGAAACACCTTTTTTTAGTTTATAATCAAAACTTAATCCATCCTTTACATCTACATCCTCACTAAAGTAATAAAATTCATAATTATCATTTAAAATATCTACTAATTCTCTATCATGAGTAGTTACAATGGAAATACTATTATTGTTAGTTATATATGTTAATATTTCAGCGGATGCAGCTATTCTTTCTACGGGGTTTGTACCTCTAAATATTTCATCTATAGGACAAAATATTGGTACATCTTCATTTAGAGCATTTATTATTCTTAATAAGGATTCAGCCTCAGCCATATAATAACTTTTTCCATTAGTTACATCATCACTAGGACTAATAGAAGAAACTATATAAAAAAATGAAGCTTCGTATTTTTCTGCTAATGCAAAATAAAATGTTTCTGCAAGAATCATGTTTATTCCTATCATTCTTAAAAAAGTGGATTTACCTGACATATTTGTTCCTGTAAGAACTAGCCCCTTCTTTTTCATATTAATAGAATTAGGTACCCCATTAATTAAAAGTACATGTTTTCCTTCAACTATATTAAAACATAATTCTTTGGTGAATTTTGGTGTAGTATAATGTCCATTTAATCCTGCCTCATAACTAGACATAGAAATTAAAGCTTCTAATTGTCCAATAGTTTCATATAATTCTAAAAGAGTATCCTTTTTATTTTTTAAATTATGTGAAATTTTATAATAAGAACTTTCTTCTAATAAAAATAATAATGCTAAACTTTCAAATATTCCATCACACATATTTGCAATAGTAATGCCTAATAATCCCTTATCAATAGGGCCAATTTCTTTAAGTAATTTCTTGATTTTAGTAACATAACAGCTTATTTCTTCATTGTTAAATTTACTTATTTCTTTTGCTGAATTTATAATATCCCTTAAATAAACAATTCCTCTTTCTCTAACATTTCTTTTTTCTTTACCGTTTATACCTACATTTACTAGTCCCACTATTAAAAGTGCTAACAAATAAATGGGACTTTGAAAAATTGATAGTATTATTAATAAAATAGGTAATATCTTTCCTAATATAGTATATATATAATACTTAGTTTTACTTATTAAAAAATCTGAATCCATCATATCTAAGAAAGTATTTTTTCTATCTCTTCCTAGCATAAAAAATATGTATTGTATATTAGTTCTAACTTCACTATTTTTCTTAAAAAATTCAATTATTTTATGTCTTTCTTTTAATTTATCTTCATCTTTTATAAGAGTTCTAAGCATTTTATATAAAGTGCCTTCACCTACACTACTATAACACCTATCTAACATTTTATATGCTTCATCCATATCAAGATCATTCCAAGTTTGATTATCTATAGTAAATTCCTCTTTTTCACTAATATCAAAATACTTTCTAACATATTTTAAATTCCTTTCCTTTGATAACTCTTGTGCAAAATCATTTTTTATAAACTTTAAAGTACTCCATTTTCTCATATTTTTTTACCTTTCTAAAATATTAAAATTATTTATATAACATGTAGCTAAAATACTTTTAAAGTTAATTTGTAAATTTTACTCCTATATATCTATATAATATAGTCGGTTGCGGAATTCCGCAACCATTAATT
>NZ_WHJC01000369.1 GCF_009295725.1 Clostridium tarantellae | reverse complement strand
GTTAAATTTTATAATTTGTTAGCAAATTAAAGTGTGTTAATAAAAATCTCCTTAATAATTATTAATTAATAATTATTAAGGAGATTTTTATTAATGATATATACTAAATTAATTAGAATATATTCCTTCTATGTAAGCATAATCAAGTATATGGCCTTTTATAGCTTTATGCAAATCATCTACATAAAAGCCATTATTTAAATTAAGAATAGTATCAAGAGCATATACATGAATTGTATATGTATGAGGAGCATCGGGTGGGGTCATTCCACCATAACAATTACAATTCTCTACTTTACAACCACCAAAGCTACTAGCCCAACTATTAGTACCTTGAATAAAATCTTTAGCGGTTATACTTTCATTTTCTTTAAGTTCATTTCTTTTAAGGTTAGCAACAAGCCAGTGAATCCATGTAAATCCACAAACCGGAATAGCATCTTTATCATCTATTATTATGGCATAAGAAATTGTTCCTTTAGGGGAATTTTCAATTTTAATAGGCAAAGAATAACTAGGCATTCCATCTTTATTAAATTGAGTACCTCTTTTGCCATATTTATCTTCTATTACTCCATTTTTAATTCCATTACAAATAATATTCATAATAAAACCTCCTTTTGTTGTATTAAATAATTAATAATTTCTATATTTGTATCAAATCATTAAATGTATTATTATAGAAGTATAATATAT
Source organism: Clostridium tarantellae (assembly GCF_009295725.1). Lineage (GTDB taxonomy): Bacteria > Bacillota > Clostridia > Clostridiales > Clostridiaceae > Sarcina > Sarcina tarantellae. Next base: position 2,218 of record NZ_WHJC01000369.1, on the reverse strand, counting down.
TTCTTACATATAATAATACCATTATGTACAAAAAGTGCAAATTGATTGCTTTTTATTGAGTATTTAAAAAGATTAATCTTTTTTGAAAATATTGCAAGGTGTATAATAAAATATTATAAGTAATATAAATATAAGGGGAGTTTATAAAATGAGGTTTGAGGAGATAAATGAGAAAAATTTAAATGAAATAATAAGTTTATATGTAACTACGTTTAATAGTGAACCATGGAATGATAAATGGACAGAGGAAATAGCTTCAAAAAGATTATCACAAATGTTAAATTGTGAGGGGTTTTATGGAGTTATATGTTATGAAGATAATGAAGCAATTGGGTTAATTTTAGGAAATCATGAACATTATTATAATGGAATGCAATTTCAAGTTAAAGAATTTTGTGTAGATTTAAAATGTCATGGAAAAGGACTTGGTTCAATTATATTAGATGAATTTATAGAAAGATTAAAAAGTAGAGGAATTGATGAAGTGATTCTGCTTACTTCAAAAAATGAAAAAACTGAAGGTTTTTACAATAAAAGAGGCTTTGAAACTTTAGATAGTATGGTTATGATGAGAAAAAGAATTTAATTATATAAGGATTCTTAAAATCACTATATATGTGGATATAAGGATTTAAAGGAGTAGGTATTTAGTGTATCTACTCTCTTTTACTATAATTTTTTATATACTTTAGTAATAATAAAGTTTGTTAATTTGGGGGGAGAAGATTTAATAATAAAACTTTATTAAAAAACTGTGTATGTTGTTGGTAGGTAGTTTACAGGTTAAAATTAAATTTATGAAAGGATTGAATTTAGAAATGAATGCTACGGAGAGAAGAGAAGAGATTATAAACATGTTAAAAAGCAGTAGTTCAGCTATTAGTGCAACAGTAATAGCTAAAAATTTATCAGTAAGTAGACAAATAATAGTAGGGGATGTAGCACTTTTAAGGGCTTCAGGAGAGCGAATAATTTCTACAACTAGAGGATATATATTAGAAAATGATAAATTAAATAAGGATTATATAGTAAAAACTATAGCATGTATACATGCTAAAAAATGTATAGAAGATGAATTAACTATAATTATAGATGAAGGAGCAAAAGTTCTTAATGTAATAGTAGAGCATGGTGTTTATGGAGAAATAAAAGGAGAATTACATTTATCTTCAAGAAGAGATATAAAAGAATTTATGGAAAAATTAGAAAAGTATAATATAGATCCATTATGTCAATTAACAAAGGGCGTGCATTTACACACTATATGTTGTAAAAATAATGAAATTTTTGAAACTATTCTTAAAAAATTAAGAAAAAAAGGATATTTATTATAGCATTGACATTTATACATAGTATTGGTATATTGTAATTACAGGTGTCAAGACACTTAAGTTACTAGGGGTATGGGGGATCTATGAAGAAAAAAATTAGTGTTAAAGCTATAGTTACAGCTGCACTTTTATGTGCTATAGGTATTATTATACCTATGTTTTCGCCAATAAAAATAATTTTAGAACCAGCATCATTTACATTGGCAAGTCATGTACCTATATTTATTGCTATGTTTATTTCACCAGCTACAGCAATATTTGTTTCAATTGGTACAACTTTAGGATTTCTATTAGGAGGATTTCCTTTAGTGGTTGTTTTAAGGGCTTTAAGTCATGTAGGTTTTGCAAGTATAGGAGCATTATATTTAGAAAGACACGAGGGAACTATTAAAACTTTTAAATCTTCTATGATATATGCAGTAATAATTAGTATAATTCATGGAGTAGCAGAATTATTAATAGTGTTGCCTTTTTATTTTGGAGCTTCACTATCACAGGAATATTATCAAAAAGGATTTTTTAATTCAGTGATAATTTTAGTAGGCTTTGGTGCTTTTATACACAGTATATTTGATTATGGGTTAGCAGTCTATATTTGGAAAGCTATACCTAAGAGATTAATTAATAAAGAAAATAGGGAACTTTTTATTAATTAAACCACATTTTTATATATTTTAAACTTAGGGTTAAAGATCTTACAATGGAATTATTATATAAAAAAGTAATATTCTAATATTAAATAATATATTAGAATATTACTTCAGTTTGTAGACAAATAGCATTTTTGCATAAAGCAAAAATGCTATTTTTAGTTTTATAAGCAAAATTTCTAAATTTTTCAAATATATTTTTAATATTATGATATAATCCGAGATATCCCCCGGTCT
>NZ_WHJC01000368.1 GCF_009295725.1 Clostridium tarantellae | reverse complement strand
TTTAAGGGGCTACGCCGCATTTTTCTATAGACTTGTCAAGTTTTTTCTGAAAAAAAGAGCAAGATATATTTCTATACCTTGCAATTCTAAAATAAACAATATAACTTTTCTTAACTTAATGACATTGATCCTCTTGCTACCATTTTTATTGAAAAAAATGATTATTTACCTAAAGATCTTAATGGTATTGCATTAATAACAATTTTTATCAGTGATAGTTTTTATGATGGAAATATAGACTTTAATAATTTTAAAAAATATTTTAATATAAAGACTTACACCACAACTAAAAACCTTATTTATTGTCAATGGGACAATAAATATATGAAACATTTTCCATTGACTGAGGAGTATGTAAATAATGACTATCCCCTATGGGATGATGGAGGTATTCCTAATAATTTATTTGAAATACTTTGTGAAATGGAAGATTCTAATGACATAGATTATTATGAGGATATAGCAGAAGATTTTTATAGCCAACATAAAATAGGAGGGTATCCATCTTTTCGCCAATCAGGTTATTGGTTCAATGAAGAATATAATTATGTTTTACAAATTTCATCAGATGAAAAAGCAAATTTCAATATAGTTCATAACGGAAATTTTTATTTTTATTATAATTCAAAGAAAAATGATTGGAAAGTATATTGTGATTTTTATTGATATATTATTAATTTAAGGACAGTAGATAGTTTTGTGTAAAAAACAAAACTATCTACTGTCCATACTCTTTTTTTCATTGCATGCAAACTATTAATTTAAAATAATTTAAATATTGTTTAAATTATCATTTATTCTTTTTAGTAAATCTAAAAATACTTTCTTTTCTGAATCTGAAAAACCAGAATATACTGTTTTATTTAAATTTTTGGAAATTTTTGTATATGTTTCTTTGATTCCTTCAGCTTTTTCTGTTAAAACTATAAAAGTTACTCTATTATCCTCTGTACTTTTAAATTTCTTTACATACCCAAGATCTAGAAGCTTTTTTACTAATGCGGTTATTGTTGATTTATCTTTACTTGTTTTTTTTACAATTTCATTCATAGTAAGTGGCTTATTACTCTCATATAAAGCAGTTAAAATATTCCCATAACTTGGATCTATCTCTTTAAGATTGTTTTCTGCAAGTTCTTTTTGTATAAACTTAATCATTTTTTTTTTAGTTTTACTCATAAAATGAACTATATATTTATCATTCATAATTTTAAATCACCTACTTTCTTTTATTAAATTCCTTATGAAAATGTTGTGCAATAATTTCCTTGGCTAGTTCTACATCTTGAACATCTAACACATTTAGCTTTTTTATCTTTATTATTTTTCCACTGATTAATTAAATCTGGTTCTGATAATAAAGGTCTTGATAATCCAAAAAAATCTACTCCTGTTTCTTCAAATTTCTCTTCTATACCTTTAAGGGTTGTAAATCCCCCAACTGTAATAATAGGAATATTTACTAATGTTTTAATTTCTTTAGCATAGTTTATAAAGTATCCTTCTTTTTCTATAGCTATTCCATGAAAAACTTTTCCAACCATTTCTCTAGCTTTACCATGTATATTCCCTGATATTTCAATAGCTGTTACACCTAATTTTTCTAACATTATACATATTTTTTTAGTTTCTTCAAAAGTTAATCCACCTTCAAAAAACTCTGAAGCAGTAAGTTTTACTAAAACACTATAATCATTTCCTACTTCTTCTCTAATTCTTAAATATATATTTTTTAAGAATCTAAATCTATTTTCAAGACTACCACCATACTCATCAGTTCTTCTATTATAATAAGGACTTAAAAATTGATTTATAAGATATGTATGTGCCCCATGAATTTCAACTCCATCAAAGCCACTTTCCTTAGCTCTCTTTGCAGCTTTAGCAAATGAATCTATTATGTATTCAATATCATCTTTAGTCATTTCCACACCAACAGTTCCAGTAGATAACTCTGGTACTACACTTGGTGCAAATATAGTTCTTTCACCAATATTAAAAGTAGTCTTAGTTCCACCATATGAAAGCTGTAAAATAATCTTTGAATCATATTTATGGCACATTGAAGTAAGCTTTTTATACTCTTCAATGAAACTATCATCATACATTCCCATCATTCCTGCATTTGGTTTCTCTTCCTTTACTATATTTACATAACCTGTGATAATTGTTCCAACTTGGTTTTTAGCAATACTTTCATAAATTTCAAATAACTTATCTGTCATATGCCCATTTTCCGTAGCATAGTTCTCCCAAGTTGCAGCTCTCACAAATCTATTTTTAGTTTCAAATCCTAATAAATTTATCTTTTCAAATAATTTACTCAAATTAAATCATCTCCTCATTAGTTTTATATCAAACTAATTATAAATTTGGAATAGTTTTATGTCAAACTATTTTTTTTAAGCTTCTCACCACATTTAACGCAAGAATTTCTAAATAAAAAAGTGTTCATTAATTAATTACCAAAACCATATTGCCTTTTAATTCAGTTTTTACCTTGCTAATTAATTTTTATGATTTTTTTTCAAAAATCACATTATTAAAATTTATCTTTTAACAATAGCATACTAAAAAAATAAATAATTAGTACTTTTTTCAACACTTAAACTGATTTTATACCTTCCGGTTTTAAAATAATCCTTAATATTACTTTACTATTATTAACAATAAATCACTATATTTCATGTGAAATTTATACTATACTATTTAAGCATTTATTAATTTAATGAAATAATTATGTTTAAATTCCTATATGTTAAAGGATTAAAATTAATATTTTTCTAAAATATGTTACTATAATTTAGAAAATATACTAAAGCAAAAGGAAGATAATTTATGATTAAAAAGAAATTATTACTAGTTATTGGAATATTATTAATATTAAATTTATCTTTAGTAGGTTGTGTTAAATCT
>NZ_WHJC01000367.1 GCF_009295725.1 Clostridium tarantellae | reverse complement strand
AAATATGGTATAATGATTTGAAGTTTTTAATATTAAAAACAATAAAGAGGGGGCTAAAGTTATGAAAGATGTTGTAAATTTAACTACATTAGAACAAATTAAAGCGTATTCAGATCCATATCGCTTAAAAATTATAACATTTTTGAGAAATAATAGAGAGGCAGCTACTGTAAAAGAAATAGCAGATTTTTTTGGAGAAGTACCAGCTAAAGTTCATTATCATATAAAAAAGTTAGAAAGAGCAGGAATACTTGAATTAGTTAGAACTAAAGAAATAAAAGGTATTATTGCTAAATATTATTATTTAACAGCTGAAAGTTTTAGTATTGAAGGGGAACAAATTAAAACAGAAGCAAAACAAGTTTATAAATCTCAAATTTTAAATATTGTTACTGATTATTATGATAAATCAAAAGAAAAAGCTATAGAAGTTATTGCTAATAAAGTTGATAAAGGAAAAGAAGAAGATTCAGTATTATTAAATTATAAAGATATTTATGTAACTGAGCAAGAATTTGAATGCTTAAACCTTGAAATTAAAAGCATTTTAAAAAAATATGAAAAAAAACAAGATGGAAGAATTTCATGTCATATGTTTTCTATATGTTTAAAACAAAATGATGATGAAAGATTATAAAATTTTTAATATATATAAAAGTAATAAAATGTAGGGGCAAGAGTTTTGAATGTTTATATAAACAATAAGTAGGAATATACATAATGTTAATTAGTTAAGATTATATTAATGTATCAATTTATTAAAGTAAATTTTAATAAATATAGTTTACTACTTTAAATAAAAAGTATACAATAAATAAAAAGGAATTATCCTTATAAGAAACAATCAATAAAATGGTTAAGCAAAAAAAGGAGAAATTTTCATGCTTAAGTATTTAATTATAATGATGATATCTTTTCTTATAGTATATTTATTAATGCCTCACTTAATAAAGATTGCTATAAAAAAAGGATTCACTGATAAACCTACAAAAAGAAAAAAACATAATAAATCAATTCCACTTAGTGGTGGAATTGGAATGTTCATAGGTTTTTTTACAACCTATCTATTTATTATAGATAGAGGAAATCATTTAAAAGATACTGTAATTATATTTATTGCAGCATTAATGGTATTAATTATAGGAGTTGTTGATGATTATTACAAATCTAAAAGTAAAGAATTTCCAATATGGCCAAGAGTTATAGTTCAAGTATTAGCAGCTATAATGATTTTTAAAATAGGTATTGTTTTTAAAGGAATTACTAATCCTTTTACAGGAGAATTTATTTTATTTTCAACACCAATACAATTTATTTTAACTATTTCATGGATTTTTGGAGTAACTACTGTAATAAATTGGTCTGATGGAATGGATGGATTAGCAGGAAGTATTTCATCTATATCAGGAACTACTATGTTTGTAGTAGCTTTAGCTAAAGGTCAATTTCCTTCAGCTCTTATGTCCATTAGTTTAGTGGGGGCAATATTAGGATTTTTAAGATTCAATAAGCATCCTGCTAAAGTGTTCATGGGGGATTCAGGAGCAAATTTTTTAGGATTTATGCTTGCTATAATTGCCTTAGAAGGAGCTTTTAAACAAGCAACAGCATTATCTATATTAATACCTGTATTAGCTTTAGGAGTTCCTATATTTGATAATCTTTTTGTAATATTGAAGAGATATCATTCAGGAAAGCCAGTATATGAAGCTGATAGAAGTCAAATACATTATAGATTACAAGAAAAAGGAATGAATGCATCACAAGTAGTACTGTATATATGTATATTAAGTGGATGCTTAAGTTTAATTTCTTTATTAATTTTAATGGTAAAATTATAATAATATTATTAAAAAATACTATAAAAATTTTATAGTATTTTTTATATTTTAAGTTTAATTTTAAAAAATGTATATATAAGTGGTTTTTATTATAAGCTTTTATATGAATAATAAAAACATTACCTATGATAAAAAATTATAATGAAAAAATTAAAGAAGTATGATTTAATATAAGATATATGTTATTATGAAAGGAGAAAAATAATGGCAGTTAGAAAAATAGTTCAATTAGGTGATGAACATTTAAAAAGAAAATCAGAATCAGTAAAAGAGATAAATGAAGAAGTAAAGTTAATAATTAAAGATTTAAAAGATACATTAGCAACAGTTGAGGGAATTGGATTAGCAGCACCTCAAATAGCTGTTAATAAAAAAATAATATATATAAATTTTGGTGATGGAAAAAATGAATATGTTTTAATAAATCCTAAAATTTTAGGGGTATCTAAAGAAACTTATAAGGATTATGAAGGATGTTTAAGTTATGTAATGCATGAAGGTTTAGTTGAAAGACCTAAAGCTGTGAAAATTCAAGCATTAAATGAAAATGGTGAAATGATGGTTTATGAAGCACAGGATTTATTAGCTAGATGTTTTTTCCATGAAATTGATCATTTAGATGGAATTATGTATGTAGATAGAGCTATTGAAATGTATGAATTAGTTGATGAAAATTAAGTTTTAAAAGGTGTTTTAGATATTTAAAACACCTTTTTAATTTTCATCATCAATATTTTTAGTATCATTACAAGAAATATTTTTATGTTTAGGCCTAATAATTATAATTATTAGAGCTATTATTAATAAAATATCTATAAGTTGCATAATTGAAGCTCCTAAAACTTTATTTTCTATATTATACCAAAAAGAACTAACATTAACAATTGAGTTAATATTGAAAAAATGAAACTGAATAATATATGATAAATTTAAAATAAAACAAAATTAAATGTTCATGTACTATTCATGGAATTTTTAAGTACATTTATGTTATTAGAATTTAATAGAAAAAGTAAAAACCTCTTATTAGTAACATATTAAAAGCATTTTAATCATTCAATAAATTTTAATAAAAATATATAATAA
>NZ_WHJC01000366.1 GCF_009295725.1 Clostridium tarantellae | reverse complement strand
ATGAAAGAATTTTTATTAGAAGCTAATAGATGCTTCCTATGTAAAAAACCAAGATGTAAAGAAAATTGTCCCATTAGTACTCCAATTCCTCAAATAATAGAACTTTTTAAAAATAATGAAGTGGAAAAAGCCGGAGAAATTTTATTTAATAATAATCCTATGTCTATAGTTTGCTCTATAGTCTGCCCTCATGAAAATCAATGCTTAGGAAATTGCATTAAAGGAATTAAAGATACTTCTGTAAAATTTTACGAAATAGAAAATTTTATTTCAAAAGAATATTTAAAAAATATAAAACTTAATTCTACTAAAAAAAATGGGGATAAAATAGCTGTTGTTGGTTCTGGTCCTGCAGGTATAACATTATCTATCATTCTAGCTCAAAAAGGATATGATGTTACTCTATTTGAAAAGAATGAAAAAATTGGTGGAGTTCTTAGATATGGTATACCTGAATTTAGACTTTCTAGAGATATAGTTGATAAGTTTGAAGAAATATTAAAAGACTTAAAGATAAAAATTAAAACTAATACTTTAGTTGGTCCTGTTATAACTGTGGATAAGCTTCTAGCAGATGGCTATAAAGCAATATTTATAGGCACAGGAGTTTGGAACCCTAAATCTCTAAATATAAAAGGAGAAACTTTAGGACATGTTCACTATGCTATAGATTATTTAAAATCTCCTGAAAAATATAATTTAGGAAAAAAAGTAGCTGTAATCGGTGCTGGAAATGTAGCTATGGATGCTGCTAGATCTGCTAAACATTATGGTTCTTCTGATGTTCATATTGTTTATAGAAGAGCAGAATCAGATATGCCTGCTACTCAATTTGAAATAAAAGAAGCTAAAGAAGATGGAATTATATTTGATACTTTTAAAGCACCTTTAGAAATTAAAGATTCAGGCATTTTAACTACTAAAACTAAAAAAATAGAAAATGAAGATGGTAGTGTTAAAATTGTTACAATTGAAAATACTGAAGAATTATTTCAATGTGATTCTATAATAATTGCAGTAAGCCAAGCGCCTAAAAGTAACATTGTAGATAACACTAATGGCTTAGAAGTTTGTAAATCTGGTTTAATACTTACTAATGAAAAATGTCATACCACTAGAGAAGGAATTTTTGCTTGTGGTGATGTAGTAAGTGGAGCTAAAACTGTAATTGAAGCTGTTGTTAATGCAAAAACAGCTGCTAATTCTATAGATGAATATTGTAAATCTTTAAAAAAGTAATTTTTTATTATTTATTAAAAATAAAAAGTAAGATTGTATGTATTATCATTTTTATTATATTATACATATAATCTTACTCATAATTAAAATGAACTTATTTTAAAGTAAGTTCTACTGGACAATGGTCTGAACCTAAAATATTATTATATATTTTAGCTTCCTTTAATCTATTCTCTAACTGTTCTGATACTATAAAATAATCAATTCTCCATCCTGCATTGTTTTTTCTTGCATTAAATCTATATGACCACCAAGAATACATTCCCTCCAATTCTGGATAGAAATAACGAAATGTATCTATAAATCCTTCATTTAATAAATTTGAAAATTCTTCTCTTTCCTCATCTGTAAAGCCTGCATTTTTTCTATTAGATTTAGGATTTTTTAAGTCTATTTCTTTATGTGCTACATTTAAATCACCACATATAATTACTGGCTTAATCTTATCTAATGATTTTATGTATTGTCTAAATTCTTTTTCCCAAGTAATTCTATAATCTAATCTTGCTAATTTCACTTGAGAATTTGGAGTATATACTGTTATCATATAAAAATCTTCAAACTCTAAGGTTATAACTCGCCCCTCTTTATCATGTTCTTCTTTTCCAATACCATAAAAAACTTTTATAGGTTCTTTTTTTGTAAAAATTGCTGTTCCAGAGTATCCCTTTTTTTCTGCATAATTCCAATACTGATGATATCCTTCAAGCTGCAAATCAATTTGTCCTTCTTGTAGCTTAGTTTCTTGTAAACAAAAAATATCTGCATTTTCATTATTAAAAAAATCTAAAAATCCTTTTTGCACACAGGCTCTAATACCATTTACATTCCAAGAAATTAATTTCATAAAAACTCTCCTTTTTTAAAAGAGACCTTGATTTCTCAAGATCTCTCTATTTATTATTCAAAAGTATATGTTACTCCATATTGTCTATAGTAATTATCTATAGCATTTTTCATATTATCATCTATATATACTTTACCCTTAATTTTTCTATTATATAAATAATTTACTACTTCTTGCATAGTAACTATTGAATATGTTGTAATTCCAAAGACTTCTTTAATTTCTTCTTGAGCTGATTTTTCTGATTTACCTTTTTCCATTCTATCAACTGAAATAACTAAACCTTTTATATCAACATTTCCTGAATTTTTTAATATAGGAGCTGTTTCATAAATAGAAGTTCCAGCAGTCATAACATCTTCTACTATAACAACTTTTTTATTATCTCCTAATTTAGCTCCTAATAAAATTCCACCTTCACCATGATCTTTTACTTCTTTTCTATTTGAACAATATTCTACATTAATTCCATAAATTGAATTCATTGAAATAGCTGTAGTTACTGTTAAAGGAATTCCCTTATATGCTGGTCCAAATAATACATCTATATTTTTACCAAAATGAGTATGTATTGCTTTGGCATAAAATTCTCCTAACTTATGTAATTGTTCCCCTGTTGTATAGTTTCCTGTATTAATAAAGAACGGTGTCTTCCTTCCACTTTTTGTTACAAAATCACCAAATCTTAATACGTTACTTTCTACCATGAATTCTATAAACTCTTTTTTATATTGTTCCATTTCCCATTCCTCCTAATACAATAATGTTTAAAAATCTTCTTATACATTTTACCATTATATTTAATTTTTTTCTAATAATTTTTTTTAAAATCTCTATTTTTTTATAATTTAATTT
>NZ_WHJC01000365.1 GCF_009295725.1 Clostridium tarantellae | reverse complement strand
ATATAAATTTAAAGAGTTTTTTTCACAAATAATTACAAGTAATACTAAGTGTTACTTATGTTATACCTTTTAATACTAATCTAATTAAGGTTTTTTTAATCCATTAATAAAAGCTTTAAAACTATCAGCAATCTTATAAGTATTTTCTTCTTCACTTGATTGTGGAAAATAGAATGAATAATCCCAATAATAAATTCCTTTAAAATCATTATCATTTATTAAAATAATCATACTTGATCCAGGATCATCTCCGATTATTATAGAGTTTGGAAATATATCATCTATAAATTCATCATTAACATATTGTAAATCTAGCACTTTTTCTTCAATATTTAGTCCATATAATACATCTAATGGTATATCTTCATTTAAATCTTTAACATTAAAATTACTATATCTTACTTTTGCAGTTCCTCCATTATATTTGATTAAAAATTGTTTATAATCATCTGGTAATGAAAAACCTATACTTTGTTCAAAAATTTTGATTTCTTCTAGTGATGCTCCACCAAAACTATTTATATTCATTTTATCGTTCCTTTACAATTAATTTTTTTTATTATGATAATAATATATCTTGATTTTTTGCTAATAAAAATAATGATAATAACAGCAATGAAATTAGTATTATTTTTATTAGTATTTTAGATTTTTTATTTATTTTTTTCATATTGTTATCAAATTTAGTATTAAGTTTTTTTATTTGAGTATCTGGAATAAATCCCATGTTAGAACCTCCTTTAACTATTCATTATGTTTTTTTATTTGATATCTTTTTCATGTGGAATGTACATTAAAAAAATTATAATTAAATTATTGCAATTAACATTATATTAAAAGTTTCTGTAAAGTTACATTTTATTGTGTTATGTAAATTAAAAGCATTATTTAGAATTACTAAATTGTTTTAGTTTAAGCTATTCCATTCATATGAAAACTTGTTATTATCCATTTTTCATCTATAATGTCTAATTTTATTGTATATAATCTAGCTGAAACTGGACTTATATAATTAATCCCATTTACAATTATTCCCTCTGTATCTTCGTTTGAACTTATATTTGTTATCATTAATAGTTGTCCATTTATATTTAGATTACCTATTCTATCTGCTAATTCAATTTGTTGTAATCTAAATAACGATGAATTTAAAATTTTTTTGTCATATTTTTTTTTGAAATATTGAATTGTATTCTGTCTTTCTTCATAAGTAGTATTTGTAAATGGTAATGATTCCATATCTAATATTATGTATTCTCCACTTTCTTTTGAGTGGTCACTATACATTTTCTCATAAACTAATGTGTATGCATCAATCATCCTAGGTTTTTCAAAATTCATATTAAATATTTCTTCTAAGCATAAAGAATTAAATAAAATAAATACAGATAGTAAATTAATTGATAATTTCATTTTTTGCCTCCGTAAATTATATATTAATAGTATTTAAAATTACTATTAATATATGCAAATATCCAACTTATTTACGTAAAGTAATTTTAAGTAGTGCTAAGTATTACTTTAATGTTATTATAAATAGGACTAACTTAAGAGGAGATTTGATTTATGTATAGTTTATTTAATTCAAAAAAGTTTAAATATGAATTTAAATGAAGAAAAATTATTAGAAATTAATTCATCAATTAATTGTACTATAAATTCTCTTTCTACTTTAGAAAATATTATAAATTCAAAATTTTCAAAAATTGTAATTAAATAAAAAAATAAAAGCAGGTATTTTAATTTTATAAAATACCTGCTTTTATTTTACAATCATTATTTTTAATCATGAATTATTTTTTCTGCTATTTTTTCCGCTTCCTTTAATTTGTTAGTTAATCCTATTTCTACTTTTATCATTTTATCTAAAAACGAATTTAAAGATTTATTAATTAAAATTAATTCATCAATGTTATTATTGTTTTGCATAACATTTTTTAATGTTTTTCCTTGTGTACTTATTAAATCAACTAATGCCGCTTCTTCTTTAGCTATTAATTCTATAACTTTATATATATTATATTCTTCTGTAATATCAGATTGTGGTATGTTTGGTATGGATTGAGTGTTTAGTGGTATACCTGATACTGATGAATTAGGTAATGTTGTATTATTGGGTAAAGTTATTGAGTTTACTGTATCAATAACTTTTTCTATTATTAATTCTCCTGAACATAAATGCTTTGCATTTCTAAAAAAAAGTAAAAATAAAATTTTATATAAGTTATTATTTATTTTAGTAACTATAAAGCTATTTATCTCTGAATATTTAATATCAACTTCGTCCAAAAATTCCATATTTCCATTAGATAAATTTTTAAAATTATTATTAAATAAATAAATCTTATTTTTACAATTTATAAATAATTTATCATCTAAAAGTTTCATATCTGTTATTTCTTCTATTTGTAAATCTAATATAGCTTTTTTAAATTCACCTAATTTATCTAATATATATATATGATTAGTTCCTTTAATTGAAATTAATATTTCATTTGAATCATTATTTATAGTTAATGAACTTATTATTATTGGTTTTATTTCATTCATAATATAATTGTCAGGTATTATATTATGAATATCTAATTTTAATATAGTTTCTCCTTTTAAATTTATTTTATAAATTTTAGGTAGTTCCTCTAAACTAACAGCCCAAAAATATTCTTCTTTCACATCAAAACTTAATGGTCCTAAAAAAGCTTCTGTTGTAATTTTGATTTCATTTTGTATTTTGCGATTTAATCCAATTATGTTCTTAGAGTTCTCTTGTGAAAAAAATATATATTCTTTAGAAGGACACATATAAATTAAATTTTTTGCAGAATTTCCTGAAATTTTAATACTTTTTTCAAAATTTATTTTCATATTTCATATTATCAATTAATTTTTAAAATCTTATAAATATATATTTATTCAAATTAATTTTTTAAATTTTCATGTTTTCATGTAAG
>NZ_WHJC01000364.1 GCF_009295725.1 Clostridium tarantellae | reverse complement strand
TATAAATGTATCTACATATACCAATAGTTTCATGTATTTTAGTTGTCTGTTTTTTTGTAGGTTTCACCTCTATTTTGTATGCTTTTAGCAATTTCTTCATCCTCCTCTATCTTCTTTTTATACTTTCTTAATCCATAAATTCGGCAACTAAAAACATAAAGTATGGAAATTATATCTTGGTTCAATTGTTTCATCTACAATAATTCCTTTAGAAGATGTAAAATTCAAAAGAAATGCTATTTGATTTTTCAAATCATCTTTCTGATTGTTTGTTGAAACTCTAGTATAAATTACAATTTTTCTATTATCATTAGAATTTATCCCTTTATACTCTAAGTATTGATCATAAGTATAATATCTTCTACCCGTAGGTGTTCTTTTGGCTATTAATATCTTATCTCTATCCCACCTTTGAAAGGTTTTTACTGATACGTTTAATAATTCAGCAAAATCCTTTGGTTTATAGTTTGTTATATGTTTATTCATCAACATCACCTCTTAGGTTATATTGACACATTTAAACACATGTATCTACCTTTTTGTTAGCTGTTTTCATTCTCCTTTTTTACAATTCTTTTTCAGTTAATACTTTAAATCCATTTTGAATTAAAAGTTCACAAGTTATTCCATTTCCTTCTTTTGTTTCTCTATTAAACTTACCTGCATAAACTATGCCTTTTCCACAAGATGGACTCTTAGCTTTAAGTATAACATATTCTGCCTTTATCTCTTTTGCTAATTTTAAAGTCTCCTCTGCTCCTTTAATAAAATTTTCACTAACATCTTCTCTTGCTTTAGATAAAACTTTAGCTTTTCTATTTAAAACATCTTTAGCGTTTCCACCTACTATTTCACTAGGAATTCTTGGAGTAGATAGTCCTCCTAACTGCTCTGGACATACAACAATAGCTTTACCTTCTTTTAATAAATTTAAAGCCTTATTATTTAAATTATTCCCACCTTCATATTTACAATTAACTCCACATAAACACGCACTAATCAATATCATGATCATATATCTCCCTTCTTATATTTTAAAATTATTTATAATTCAATCCAGTAGCTAACTATAGAATCTTCTATAAACCCTCTTTTTTTATACATATTATAGGCTTTTTCATTTTTTTCTATTACTATTAATGAAATTTTCTTAACTCTTTTTTTAATTAAAAAATTAATAGCTGTTTCTAATAATTGTTTTCCATAACCTCTTCCTCTAAATTCATTACATAAACCAATATCAAACATTCCTTCATTATTTTTTATAATACAATTCATAAATCCTATAATTTTATTATTATTTGAAACCATAAAATAATAATTATTTTCATCTATATTATTTAAATTTTCATTTAATCTTTTATTGTTTAAATAGGTGCCATGAGGCATATCACTAAAGGATTTATTAAAAATCTTCATATATTCATTTTTATTATTAGGTGTTAAGCTTACTAATTCTAAAGACGTACTGTTTGCATCTTTATATTCTAGTGACATTTTTAAAGCCAAATAATTTTTAACATATCCTATATGCTTTAATGTATTTAAAAGTTTTTCATCTTTAACTCCTAGAAAAAAATTTTTTCCTCCATAACTTCTTCCTAATTCAATACTTTTATTAATAAGATTTTTTAAAATTCTTTCTTTATTATAATTACCTATAATATTTATATTGTGAATAAATACATTTTTTAAAACTTTAGCTATCTCTAAAACAACTCTAACTGTTGCAATTACTTTTCCGTTTGAGAAATAAAATAATACACCTTTACCATAATCATATGTTTCAATATTAAATATATAATCTAGCTTTTCTATATCATATTCCTTAACTTCATTTTTAAAAATAAAATCATATACTAATTTTTTTTCACTATTAGTTAATTCTATATAATTTTTAATCATAAACTCACCTTTTAACTTCTATTCTTTAACCCAATAGTTTTTGCAATCATTAGATCGTTCTATAAATCCATATTCTATTAAAGCTCTTCTAATAGTAGCATTATCCTCATATATCCTTTTTAAAATTCTATTTACTTCTCTTTCAGTATAAACTCTACCATTAGAAAAACTTTTGCTTATTTCTTCTAAAACTATAATTTTCTTTTTCTCTTTAGCTGGATAATTTTTAAGGCTTCCATTTTCATTAATATAATTTTTTATTACTTCTAATTTTTCTTTATCAGTTATATTAAATCTATCATCTAAAGTTGTAGCTGTTTTATGTGCATCACATATGTTTTCATTTTCTAATTTATTAATCTTTTTATTAGTTTCTTTATTCAGAAGCTCCATCATTGCTAAAAATATTTTTGATTGTTTTTCTTTTTCTCTTAATTTATAACGATGATTTCTTATGGTGGATTGAGCTACTCCTAATTTTTTTGCTATTTCCTTATCTGACAATCCTTTTGATATTAAAGTTACTACTTCTTTTTGTACTTCTGATATTCCTGTAAAAGAAGGATTCATATTTAATAAATACGTAAGTATTGAAATATGCTTTTCTTTTATATGAAGTTGTACTGCTTTTTTAGCTTCATATAATTCTGAATTAATATTATAAATTTTTCCTTTAATAAATTCCTCACCACAAATAAGACATTTAAACACTTCTTTTTCTTCAATATACCCATTTTTCATTTCATTAATTGAAGAATTCCAAAATAATTCATTTTCTTTCTTCATCATAAAAAACTCCTTAAATTATATTTTTTCCTTTTATTACAAATATTATATGTTAATAATTGTTATTTGTCTACTGAAAAGCAAACTTTTTAATTATTTGTTTGTAAAAAAATTTTCATACTAAAAAAACATGATTCTAATTTATGTTTTTTAGAATCATGCTTTAAGTTACTAATTATTTTATAATCTATAAATATTAACTTTTTAGCTCCTTATTAAGCTTATTTAAAAATTTATTTATTTCATCATCATTAATATTATAATATATTC
>NZ_WHJC01000363.1 GCF_009295725.1 Clostridium tarantellae | reverse complement strand
TAGATATATAAAATAAAATTTATAAATTTTCTATGCTAAAATGAAAATTCTTTAAAAAAATAAACACCAAACCATATATTTAGATATTTTTATCTTCTAAAAAATAGTTTGGTGAATAATTCGGGTTTATATATATTCCATCCAAACAGTAATATTACTATAGTTAAAATACTTATAAAAATAAACTCTCCTTTAGCATAAAATAAATTGCTTAATCCAACTTCTTTATACATATTTTTCAAATGTGTGTACAAAGACTTTTTAGTAGGTATTGCTTTGTCCACAATAAAATTAATTTGCTTATCTATTTCAAAATCATCTGGCATATCTATGTGAAACTTATCCATATATCTGTCTCCTTTTTAAATTATTTTTTAAAAATTCTTTTTTTATTTTTTTAATCATGGAATAATATTTAGTTTTAACTGTAGATTCAGAAATATTTAAAATTTTAGAAATCTCTAAAAATGTACTATCAAGAAATATTTTAAGCCTAAAAATTTCTTGATAGTCACTACTCATTTTATTAACTATATTTTGTATTTTTTCTACATCTTCCTTATATTCTAAGGTAAGTACAAAATCATCCTGAATAGGTATATCCTCATTCTCTTCCATTGGTTCTATAAATTTATTATATTTATAATTTTTTGATCTATAATAATCAACTATCTTATTTGTAGCAATTTTATATAACCAAGTTATAAAGGAAGCTTTTTCTTTATTAAATTTGTCTATACTTTTAATCATACTAAAAAAAATATCTTGAGTTAAATCCATAGCTAATTCTTTTTGAGAAGTTTGTTTATATACATATATGTAAATCTCTTTATAATAAATTGAAACTAATTCATTACCAGCAATTTTACTATTAAACTTAACTATGTCTCTAATAAGCCTGTCCTCTTTATCCATATAGTAACCTCACTTTCATTTCATAAGTTTATTAACTCTTCATTTATGTATTCATAATATTAATTAAAATAGTTTTAATTAATTTATTAATATTTGCATTTATATAAATTAAAATAACTTACTATTAGTGTCATAAAAAGCTAAAAGTATTCTCTAAGCTTATATTATTACCTATACTATTTATAAAGTTTTTAAGTCTTGACTCATTATTAAAAAATCCATTACGGAAATACCCTATATCACCTTTTAAGCTAAAAAATATTGAAATCATTGGTTCTCATGTATCTTTATGTAATTACAAGCATATTAGGTGAACTATTTTTAAAACTTTTTTTCTTCTAAATAATTTAATTATATAATATCTCCAATATGAAATGTAATATTATTTAATTTATCAACAAGTATATCTGCATATTCTCCACCATTTATAGTTACTTGAGCTTTAATTTTTTTTATATTTATTTCAGTAGAATTTAAGCATAATCTACCTGTATTTAATTTTAATTCAAAACTTCCTATTTATTCATTATTAATTGATTTTAATGTAAAACTGTAGACTTTATTCTTCCACTGCTTAAATCATTTTTATAGTTTAAAACTATATAATTTTTAAAAGATAGATTATATAGTTAAAATTTTCTAATTTAAGCACAAATTAAATATTTAAACTTTTTTATTGTATTTAAGAATAAATTTATTCACATATTTTTAATAAAGTAAATATATTATATTAGCAAGATTACTCTTGACTTTATTTTTAGGTGATTAATATGGCAAGTATAACCATTTTAAATGTTAGTAATAGACCTATTGATTTCTCTATTTATTATCTAGATAAAAATTCTACTGAAACCCTTACTTGCAAAAGTACTGCTTATTTTGGTCCCACTAAATATGAAACTATTGAATATCCTGATGATTGCACTGAAATTATGGTTTCAGTATCTATAGAAATAACTTCTGATGTATTTGAGCATATTGTTTCATTAAAAATCCCTTCACCTAGCACAAAATTTTATGAATTTATTAATGATAATGATAAGGATGCTGGTTTATTTGAAATAAATGCTAATAACTTAAAAAACATTTCTAAAATTAAATTCAAAAATAAAACCTTAAATGGATGTGCAATAGCTTTAGCTTTTGATATTGGCGGAAAAGAATTTATTCAAAATAAAGGAATTTCCAAAAATCGTGGTTTAACTTTAACTATTCCTTTTAATGCTAAAAACTTAAGATTTACTGTTTATACTCTTAGCCCTTCAGACGGTTGGATAGATTTAAAAACCATTGCTTTACAAGATCTTCTAGAAGATAAGTGTTATGAATTAATACGTAATCCTTCTACTTCTAATTTTTTATTAAAAGAAACTTGTTCTTCTACATCTAAATAATTATTATGAACTACTAAATAAATTTTTAAAATTTTCTTGAAAAAATTTTAAAAACTAAAATAGCTTGCTAAAAAGCTATTTTAGTTTTTAACTTTATTCACATATTTTTATATTGTAAAATATAATATATTAGTAAGATTAATCTTAACTTTATTTTTAGGTGATGCTGATGGAATATATAACTATACTAAACAACTCTTTAGAATCTATTAGTTTTTATGTATATTTTTATAAAGATGAAAATTTAAAAGATTTAGTAGGAATAAAGACACCTTTTTTTGGAAACAATGATTTTCAAATGGTTTCTATTCCTGAAAACTCTATTAAAATAGTTATCTCTTTACGTATAAAAACATCTAATGGTTCCATGGCTTATATAAGTTCTATAAAACTTGATAAAGCTGTTTCAAAAACCTATCAATTTTTAATATTAGAAGAAAAACCTAATCTTTTTGAAATTAATCCTGCTCATATAATAAGTAATAATTATATTTTTGTAAAAAATAAAAGTTCTAATAAAATTAAAGGAGATTTAAGTTTTAATATTGAAAGAGAAACTGTTACTCAACTAAGTAAAATTGCAAAAAAAGAAAATCATATACATCTTGAGATTCCATTTAATGCTACAAATATCAACTTTACTATTTATATATTAAACATTTTAGGCAATTGGAAAAAAA
>NZ_WHJC01000362.1 GCF_009295725.1 Clostridium tarantellae | reverse complement strand
GCATTTATATGTTATAATTTAATTACAATATTATTATACTTAATTAGGCATATAGCTTTATTGTATAATCATAAGCCGAAAAAGATTATTTAAAATATCTTTTTCGGTTTTTTTTTTATTAAGGAATATATTTTAAAACATATGTAAATTACTTAATAGGTATAATATATTAAAATAAAGGGGAAAAATTTATGAAAAACAGAAAAATTATCTTTACTTTAATAACAGTTATGTTAGCTAATTCCTTAATAATAAACTTAGGTATTAAAGCAAAAGGTAATACATCAAACGTAGATAAAATAGTTAGTAATATGACTTTAGAAGAAAAGATAGGTCAAATGCTAATGCTTGATTTTAGAAAATGGAACTTAAATGGATGTTTTGAAGAAGATTTCACAGAAATTAATGATGAGGTTGCAAATATTATAGAAAAATATGATTTAGGTGGAGTTATATTATTTGCTCAAAATGTTAAAGGAACAAAACAAACTACTAAATTAGTTCATGATTTACAACAGGTAGCCATTAATGATAAGGATGGAAATTTACCACTATTAATTACTATAGACCAAGAAGGAGGAATTGTTACTAGATTAGGTGCTGGAACAAATCTTCCTGGAAATATGGCCTTAGGAGCAACAAGAAGTGAAAAAAATGCTTATGATGCTGGAAATGTAATGGGTAAAGAATTAGCTTCTCTTGGAATAAATGTGAATTTCGCACCTTCTATAGACGTTAACAATAATCCAAATAATCCAGTTATAGGTTTAAGATCTATATCAAGCAATCCAGAATTAGTGGGAAAATTAGGAGTACAGCTTATTAAAGGAATACAAAATCAGGGAGTATCAGCAGTAGCAAAACACTTTCCAGGTCATGGTGATGTATCGACAGATTCTCATACAGGTTTACCAAGGGTAGATAAATCCTTAGAACAGTTGAAAGAAACAGAACTTATTCCTTTTCAATATGCTGTAAATAATGATGTGGATATGATTATGACGGCTCATATTGAATTTCCACAAATAGAAAAAGAGAAATATATATCCTTAGCAGATGGCAGTGAAATTGAATTACCTGCTACCTTATCAGATGACATAATAAATGGTCTATTAAGAAAAGATATGGGTTATGATGGTGTGGTTATAACTGACGCTATGAATATGGATGCTATTTCAAAGAATTTCGGAGAATTTGAAGCTACCAAATTAGCTATTAATGCTGGAGTAGATATTATATTAATGCCAACAATTTTAAGAAGCACAAAAGATATTAAAAAACTTGATAGTATAATAACTAGTGTTATTGAAGCTGTAAATACTGGTGAAATACCTATGGAAAAGATTAATAATTCTGTAAAAAGAATAGTTAAGCTAAAAATTGATAGGGGTATATTAAATTTAAAAGATGATAATAAAACTTTAGAAGAAAAAATAAATAATGCTAAAACTATAGTAGGTTCTAAAGAACATGGTGATATTGAAAGAAGAATATCAGCAGAAGCTATAACTATTGTTGAAAATAAAGATAATATACTTCCTTTTAATCCTAAGGCAGATGAAAATATTTTACTTATAGCTCCATATGAAAATGAACTTCCTAGTATGAAATTTGCCATTAATAGATTAATTGCAGAAGAAAAAATGCCTTCTTTAAATTTAATTACTCATAGCTATAATAAACAAATGGATTTAACAAAAGAACTTAAAAATAAAATATATAAGGCTAATTATATATTAATACTAACAAAAATGGGAAATGTAACTCATTTGAATTTTAAACATTGGCTTACAGCTACACCAACTGCCATAATAGATTATGCTAATAGCTTAAATAAAGATTTAGTTCTTATAAGTATAGGAAAACCTTATGATGTAGGAGTTTATCCTAATGCTAAAGCAAAGGTTTTAGCTTATGGATATAAAGGAATTGATCCAACAGAAACTGATGGAGGATTAAGCACTAAACAAACTTTTGGTGCCAATATTCCTGCAGCTATAGAAGTAGTTTTTGGAAAAAATAAATCTAAGGGTATTTTACCAGTAGATATCCCCCTTTTAGAAAATAGTTCTTTTAATACTTCAAAAAATGTATATCCTTATGGACATGGATTAACTGATTTAAATAAAAAAGATAATACTCATTAAATATTAATTAAAATAATATAGTTTTTCAAGTTATTAAAGATGAAACCATTGTCAAAATCATAGTATGAAATATTAATTATTCAAATATTAAAATAGTTAGGAAGCTAATCTTTAAAAAGTTCTTAGTGGGTGCTCTCATAGTTATTAATAGCTATAAAAGCACCTACTAAGAACTTCTTTTTAAATATTCTTATAAAAATATATTTTTATGTAAATTTAAAAGCATACTTCCTATTCTGTTTTAATGGTTCCATCGCTATAGATTCTACCTACTTCTATTGTTCCAGTACCTCCATTTTTTATTAGATTAATGCTTGAAATTTTAAAGGTATGATAAGTTTTATCACCATCTTTTTCTTCATCAGGAAATATTAAAATTAAAAGACCTGAATTAATATTTTCATTAAATTTTTCTGTAGTGTAAAGAAAACTATTACTTGATTTATCTTTTTTAAAAGTTAAATTGTTATTATCTTTTAAAACTTTTATAGGAATAGTACTAGCCTCTTTATGATTTGCATATTTATATATACCTAATTTTTCAGCTAATTTTTGCAAATGCAAATTTGACTGAGATTTTATTTTTATTGCTTCTTTATTTTCATTAATATTGCTAGCATTTATACCATTAGATTCATTTATTTCCTTTTTAGTATCATCATTTTTATAGGTTTCAACTGGATTATTACTTGTTTTATTAGAAAAGTTACTAGCAAAATTATTTGCACAGCCTGTTAAGCTAACTAAAAGACTTGTTATTATTATAGATACTAATAATTTTTTTCTCATATTAAATTCTCCTTTTAAATAATCTAGCTAATTATTTAACAGTTTTTCTTTTAGTTTCACAAACCCATATATATTTTTATATAACCCTATTTTTTAA
>NZ_WHJC01000361.1 GCF_009295725.1 Clostridium tarantellae | reverse complement strand
ATATGTTTTTTCTTATATGTTAATATTATTTATTCCTATTTTTATAATTACCATAATATTATCTAAATCTGTTTTTAATATTTTAGAAAATGAAATTTTATCACGGAATAAAATTTCTTTAATTTATTCTAGTAATATTTTAGAAAATAATTTTTCAAATTTAAATAGAATATCTCAAAGTATTGCTACAGAGGATAATATTAAATTTAATAGATTGGAAGAAAATATTACTCAAAGTATTAATATCATAGATTCCTTAAAAAAATATAATTTGAGTAACTCTTTTTTTGATAAAATTTTTATTCATTTTTTTAATGATAACTTTGTTTATTCAGATTCAAGTTCTTATACTATGGATAACTTTTTTAAAACTATAGGAAGTACAGAAGACTTAGATGAAAAAATAAAAAATTTGTTTACTTCAATATCAAAACCAACAGTTATAAAAGATTTAGAAGATAATAAATTGTTTTATGCTATTCCTTATATAGTAAATAGCAATGTACTAGGTTGTGTTTTGTTTTCTATAAATTTACAACATTTAAATTTAACTTTAAACAATACAGGGGAACCTACTTATAATTTTTTAATAGATGATAATTTTAATATTGTAAATTTATCTAGTACAGATATGTTAGAAGATGGAAATTTTATTAATTATTTTTCAAATAAAATAACAGATTTAGAAAATAATAAAATTCTTATTGATACTTTAAAAGAGCATACTATATTTTCTACTAAAATACCTTCTATGAATTTATACTTTCTATCTATAAAGCCTTTAAATTATTTATTTAAAGAATTATCAAATGTATCTTACTTATTGCTATTATCTACTTTATTAGCTTTTTTTTTAGGAAGTATCGCTATTTATTTCTTTACAAAAATAAACTATAAGCCCATTAAACAATTAAAAAACTTTTCTGAAAAGCTCCATATTAAAAATAAAGAAGATATATCTTCTTATAATGAAATTGAATTAATAAAAAATACTTTACATTATCTTAATGAAAGAAATATGGAATTAGAATATACTGTAAGCAAAAGTTTGCCTATAAATCAAAACTTTATGTTAAATGAACTTATAAATGGAAACATTTCCAACAACGAAAAATTCCTAAATAATTGTAAAGAAATGGGTTTAGATTTATTTGCTCCATTTCATACTATAATTACTATTAAATCTAAAGATGCTAATTTAACTTCTTTTTCTAAATTATTAAAAGATTATAATATACATGATTTTAGTATTATTTACGAATTTTTAGTAAGTAATTTAGGAGAAGATTTAACAGTTTTTTTAGTAGGCTTAAGTAAAGATAATTTAAAATTTACTGGTAGAAGAAAAATTAATGAAAATTTAATTTTATCTATAGGATCTATTGAAGAGGATTTGCATTTAATTGCTAAATCTTATGTAGATTCTATTGGTATTATAGAAATGCCTGAAAAATTAGAACATACTACTTCACTAAAAGATTTTATTAAAAAATATGATGATATATTAAAAAATATACAATCTATATTGAATGAAGATAAATTTGATGAATTATTTTTTACTGTTTTATCCTTAACATCTTCATTAAATAAAGAATTGCTTCCTTTTAAAGTAATACGAACTGTATATTTTGAATTAATTATTATGCTCAATAATTATATAAATAAAAATAAACATCTTATAAATTATAATACTATAGATTTGTATACTTTATATGAAATTCACTCAAAGGAAGCTTTAAAAGAAGTTTTTCTTGAAATTTTTAAAGAACTTTTTGAATTAATAAAAAATAAAAATAAAGTACATGTACCTAAATTATCCATAGAAAGAATTGAAAAATATGTTTTAGAGAACTATACAGATTATTCTTTTTCTTTACAACTGGTATCTGATAAATTTGGAATATCCTTATCTTATCTTAGTCAATATTTTAAAGATAAAACAGGTATTACCATACTAGATTATATTACTACATTAAAAATGAATAAAGCTAAAAATTTACTGACTAATTCTAATTTAACTTTAAAGCATATAGCTGAAGAAATTGGTTATAGTAGTGTATCTAGCTTTATTAGGAGATTTAAACAAGTTACCAAAATGACCCCAGGAGAATACAAAAAAATAAATATTAAATCTTTAAAGGAGGAAAAATAAAATGAAAAAACTATTAATATTTGCAGAAATTCTAATAATAATCCTTATATTACAATGCTTAATTCTTTCTAAAAATTATCTTATAGGAATACCCATTTTATGCGCTTATTTAGCTTATAAATTATATAAAATGAGACCTTCTATATTGGCCTTTAAGGGAAATATTGCTTTTGAAAAAAAGCACTTTAAAAAAGCTTTAAATTATTATAATGCAGCAACTAAAATAAGTTATTCAGATAACTTTATTAAATTACGTTATGCATATATAGCTTTAAATTGTGGTGAACTAGATGAATGTAAAAGAATTCTTGATTTAGTTCCTTTTAATCAACTTAATGATATGTTAAAAAACTCTTATAAAATGACAGATGCTTTATATAGCTGGAAATCAGGTAATTTAAAAATGGCTATAGATGTTTATGAAAATATACACAATTCTCACCAACATACTTTAGTATATGAAACTCTTGGTTATTTATTATTAATATCTGGCGATTATAAAAAAGCTTTAAAATACAACGAACAAGCATATGACTATGATAAGGACAGTAGTATTATTACTGACAATTTAGCTCAAAGCTATTTTTACTTAGAAAATTATGAAAAAGCTAAGGAACTTTATTCAGAACTTTTATTAAAAAATGAAAAAAAACCTTCTTTTCCTGAACCTTATTATTATTATGGTCTATTATTAAATAAAGAAGGCAATAAAACAGATTGTATTAAATATTTAAAGGAAGCACTAAAGCAAAGAGAAGCATTTTTATCTGAATTAACTCATGAAAAAATTAATAAAACTTTAGCTTCATTATAAAAAAATAAGAAAATTTTTTATATTTCTTTACTTAAGTAAAATATAGTTTGAGATTATCTCTTAAACTATATTTTAC
>NZ_WHJC01000360.1 GCF_009295725.1 Clostridium tarantellae | reverse complement strand
TCCTTGTAAAATTAAGTTTTGGTCGGCAAACCTACTATTATTTTACATCGGAGGTTTTATTTTTTTCTACTCATAGCTATAAGCTTTTTAGAACCACAGGTAAAACCTGTGGTATTCATTAATACAAAAATAAAAAAGGTAGTTTTTAAACTACCTTTTTGGAGCGGGTGATGGGAATCGAACCCACGTAACTAGCTTGGAAGGCTAGGGCTCTACCATTGAGCTACACCCGCATATGGAGCGGAAGACGGGACTCGAACCCGCAACTTTCACCTTGGCAAGGTGACACTCTACCATTGAGTCACTTCCGCATATTAAATTTAAATGAATGGTGCAGGTGAAGGGAGTCGAACCCCCACGCCAAAGGCGCTAGATCCTAAGTCTAGTGCGTCTGCCAATTCCGCCACACCTGCATTCATTGGTGGCTCACCAGGGAATCGAACCCTGGACACCATGATTAAAAGTCATGTGCTCTACCGACTGAGCTAGTGAACCATAATGGCTGGGATAACAGGATTTGAACCTGTGAATGACGGAGTCAAAGTCCGTTGCCTTACCGCTTGGCGATATCCCAATATGGGGTGAACGACGAGACTCGAACTCGCGACAACCAGAGCCACAATCTGGTGCTCTACCAACTGAACTACGTCCACCATATGGTGTACCTTTAGGGATTCGAACCCCAGGCCCACGCCTTAGAAGGGCGTTGCTCTATCCAGCTGAGCTAAAGATACACATTATTTAAACTCTAATTGAGTTTTATGGAGCGGGTGATGGGAATCGAACCCACGTAACTAGCTTGGAAGGCTAGGGCTCTACCATTGAGCTACACCCGCATATAATGTTAAGTTTAATGGTCGGGGTGACAGGGATCGAACCTGCGACCTCATGGTCCCAAACCACGCGCGCTCCCATCTGCGCCACACCCCGATATGGTGTACCTTTAGGGATTCGAACCCCAGGCCCACGCCTTAGAAGGGCGTTGCTCTATCCAGCTGAGCTAAAGATACACATTTATTCGTTCGAGCTGTTATCTCTCGACGACAATAGTTATTCTACAACATACTTTTTATTATGTCAACACTTTTTATTTATATTTTTATATTTTTTTTCAGAAGAGAAAAAATCTCTTCTGAAAATATAGTAAACAAGCCATTTTCTTTAAATATATTATTTTATTTATATGTCTTTATAATATGACTTTATTCCTTTTTCACCTATCTCTAAAAAAGCAATACTAGCAGCTTCATCCTTAGGTAAAGAAGGACTGCCAGGATTTAAAAGCAACATACCTTCTTTTTCAATATTAACTTTTTGATGAGTATGACCAAATAAAACAATATCAACCTGCAACTCTTTACCTTTATAAAATATAGTTGATAGCCCCATCTTTACACTATATTTATCACCATGTGTCATAAAAATTTTTTTATTATTAACTTCAATTATTTGTTCTATAGCCCCTTCATTAGGATAATCACAATTTCCTCTTACGCCATAAACTTCACCATTAAATCCACAACTTAAATATTCTAAATCTATAATATTATCTCCTAAATGTATTAATATATCCGCATCTTTTATTAAGGTTTTAATTTTTTTCATTACATTTGTAATGTTATGTGTATCACTAACTACAGCTATAATCATTTTTAATTACCTCTCTTCTAAATATTGTTTAAGCTTCTCCTTAACTATTTTTAAAGCTCTTCCTCTATGACTTATAGAATTTTTTTCATTTAGGGTCATTTCAGCAAATGTTTTTTTTAATTCTGGAACATAAAATAAAGGATCATATCCAAAAGCTTCCTTACCTATTAACCTCCTTGATATAAAACCATAACTTTTTCCTTCTGCTATCATTTCTTCTCCATCATCAGTTAACATTACTATACAACATGTAAAATTTGCTTTCCTATTCTCATCTTTTACATGCTTTAATTCTTCTAATAATTTTTCATTGTTTTTCTTATCATTTCCATGTTCTCCAGCATATCTTGCAGAATAAACTCCTGGATTACCATTTAAACAATCAACTTCTAATCCCGAATCATCAGCCATTACAATAAATTTTTCTTCTTTTTTATTATTTAAAATTTCTTTTATTTGTTTTGCCTTTTTATAAGAATTTTCTTGAAAAGTACTTCCATCTTCTTCAACATCAACATCTATTTTAGCTTCTTTAAGGGATAAAATTTCTATCTTTAAATCTTTAAGAAGTTCTTTTATTTCATAAACTTTATTTTTATTATTACTTGCTATTATTAACTTTTTCATTTACCTATCCTTTCCTGTACCAATCCATAAACAATCTGTTTTAAGTGTATCTTTTTGATGCTGTATCATTTGTTTAGCACCTTTTTCAGCTAAAGCTAATAGTTCGTTTAATTCTTCTCTTGAAAAAGGTCTTTCTTCACCTGTTCCTTGAATCTCTATAAAACATCCCTCTTCTGTCATAACCACATTCATATCTACAATAGCTTTAGAATCTTCTTCATAGCATAAATCTATTAATTTTTCTTCTTCTACAATTCCAACACTTACTGCGCTAACAAAACTTCTAATTGGATAAATTTCAAATGGTTTTTCTTTATGTAATTTATTAACTGCATCTACTAACGCAACAAAAGCTCCTGTAATAGATGTAGTTCTAGTTCCTCCATCTGCTTGTATTACATCACAATCTATCCAAATAGTTTTTTCTCCTAGTGCTTTCATATCTACTACTGACCTTAAAGCTCTTCCTATTAACCTTTGTATCTCCATAGTTCTTCCATCTACTTTAAGCTTAGCTATATCTCTAATTTTTCTAGTTTGAGTACTTCTAGGTAACATATTGTACTCTGCCGTTATCCAACCTTCCCCGCTTCCTTTTAAAAATGGAGGAACCTTATCCTCTATAGAAGCTGTGCATATAACTTTTGTATCTCCTACTTCTATAAGAACTGAACCTTCAGCATATTTTGTGTAACTTCTAGTAATTTTAACTGGTCTAATTTGCTCTTTTTTTCTTTTAAAATTTCTCATCAACTCTTCTCCTTAAATTCAATATTTATATTATATTTTATTA
>NZ_WHJC01000359.1 GCF_009295725.1 Clostridium tarantellae | reverse complement strand
ATATAATATTAATACCATAATAATTAAATGTTAGAGATATAAAGCATTTAATATAACAGTATTAATTTCTTTTATATATATAAGATTATAATTGTAAGTAAAGACATACATGTGATACAATTATATGAAATACAAATGAGGTGAATTTATGATCATAGAAGTTAAGGGAATAAAACCTAATATTGATAAAGAAGCTTTTATTGCACATAGTGCAGATATTATAGGAAATGTATTAATTGATAAAAATTCTAGCATATGGTTTGGGACGGTTTTAAGAGGAGATATAAATTATATACATATTGGAGAAGGAAGTAATATACAAGATAATTCTTCAGTTCATGTTGATTATAATTATCCAGTTAAAATAGGTAATGGTGTTACTATAGGTCATGGAGCGATTATACATGGATGTACTATAGAAGATGAATGTTTAATAGGAATGGGTGCAATAATACTTAATGGTGCTATTATTGGCAAAAATACTATAATAGCTGCAGGAAGTTTAATTTCTCAAAATAAAGTTATACCAGAAGGTGTACTTGTAATGGGAAGCCCTGGAAAAGTAGTTAGAGAACTTAGTAAGGAAGAAATAGAACATATAAAAGCATCAAAACAAAATTATATTGATGCCTCAAATTTATATAAAAAATAGGAGGGCCTTATGATAAGAATAGGAGAAATAAATAATCTAAAGGTAGTTAGAAAAGCAGAATTTGGAGTTTATGTTGATAGGGGAACAGGAAAAACTAGTGATGATATATTAATACCAACAGGAAGTTTAAATGGTAGAGAAGTATCAATTGGAGATGAATTAGAGGTATTTATATACAGAGATTCAAGAGATAGATTAATTGGTACATTAAAAGAGCCTATGGCTAAAGTTGGAGATGTAGCATTTTTAGAAGTTACTTCTATAACTAAAATAGGAGCATTTGTTAATTTTGGATTAGAAAGAGACTTATTAGTTCCATTAAGAGAGCAAAAGTACAAAATGGAAGAGGGAAAAAAATATTTAGTATATATATATGTGGATAAAACAGGAAGATTAGCTGCCACTACAGATATAGATAAATACTTACTTGAAATAGAAGAGCCAAACTTAGGAGATGAAGTTAGTGGAATAGTATATGGGTATCAAACTAATGGTTCTTTAAGAGTAGCTATAGATAATATATATAGAGGAGTTGTTCTTAAAAACGAATATTTTAAGAATATAAATCCTGGTGATGAAATAAAAGGTAAAATAAAGAGAATATATGATGATGGAATAGTTGGACTTTCAATAAGAAATTCTAAGTTACAAGAAAGAGATGAATTAAGTGAAAAAATAATTTCATATTTGAATGAGCATGGTGGAGTTATGCCGTATAATGATAAAACTTCACCAGAAATAATAAGAAAGAAGTTTAATACATCTAAAAATTATTTTAAAATTGCTTTAGGTGGATTAATGAAAAAAGAATTAATTGAGCAAGATGAGTTTGGAACTAGATTAAAGTAATACTTAAAATTTAAATTCCTTAGATAATATATTAATTAAATATTATTATCAAGGAATTTTTTATTTATAAATAAATAAAAAAAATTCATGAATTTTTATAAATATAGTAATGAAAAAATAAATTTTATATTTAGTGAATAAATATAAAATTTATACTATGAAAATGAATAAAAATTTGGTATGCTATTAGTTGCATTTACATAGTAAAAAAAGTTTAATGTAAAACTTATAAGAAGAGGAGATATAAATGACTAAGGAAAAATTTATAGAATTTATGAAAGATTATGCAATTATTACTTTTGGAGTTATTCTTATAGCTTTTGGAATAGAGTATTTTTATGCACCTAATAGTTTAGCCGCAGGTGGATTAAGTGGGTTATCGCTTATTATATATCATTTTATTCCACAAATATCTATGTGGGCAATACAAGCTTTAGGTAATTTAATACTTTTCATTGTTGCATTTATTTTAGTTGGATCAGATTTTGGTTCAAAAACTATATATGCTACTGCTTTGTTAACGGGTATTATGGCATTTATGGAAAAAATAATAGGAGTATATGCTTTTACGAATAACTTAATTCTAGCAGTGATTTTTGGAACGTTAATGGTTTCTTTTGGACTAGCAATAGTATTTCATAGAAATGCCTCTACTGGAGGTACAGATATATTAGCTAAAATTTTAAATAAATATACTAATTTTAATATTGGAATATCATTATTATGTGTAGATTTTTGTGTAACTATAGCTAGTGCATTAACTTTTGGTTTAGATAAAGGTATATATGCCTTTATTGCAGTAATAGCAAATGGAATATTAGTAGATAAATTTGTTTTACTTTTAAACAAAAGAAAAGAAAGTATTATTGAAGAAACAATTGAAATAGCTTAAAACATTTTAAACTATGAAATTAGATTTTTTAATATAATTTCGTAGTTTTTTATATTAATAACAAAATTTCGAAACTATATTTAAACTATTTTAGAAAATTATTAGTATTTTGTAATAAAAATAATTCATTTGAGTAAACTAAATATAATTTATTGTTGAAAGGATGTTTTTTATGAAAAAGTGTCTAATAAGAATAAATATAATATTTTTGTTATTTATATTTCTAGGAAATGGCGTTAAGATATTTGCTAAGGATAATCCTAATAATGTTAATTTTTTGAAAGTAGGAGATAGTGATTGTATTTTAATAAAAAGCAATATAGAAAATATATTAATAGATTTAGGCGAGAAAAAATATGAAAATAATATCTTAGATTATTTAAAAGAAGAAGGTATAGAAGAATTAGATGCAATAATATTAACTAATTTTAAAAATAACAGAATTGGAGCTTTAGATATAATATTGGAAAATTTTAAAATAAATAAAATATTTTTACCTAATTATTGTGATAACAAAGAAAATAAAGATTTAATTATAAAAAATTTAAAAGAGAAAAATATATCTTATGATTTTATAAAAAAGGGATGGAGTTATAATAAAGGTAATATTTATATAGAAGCTAAATTACCTTTAGAAAATATATTTAATAATAATTATAATTCAGTAGTATTATATGGAGT
>NZ_WHJC01000358.1 GCF_009295725.1 Clostridium tarantellae | reverse complement strand
TATTAATTCTTTAAAATTTATTGCTTAAATTTAATATATTTATTTTTAAAATAAATATATGTTTTAATCACCAAATTTTATGAAAATATTTTTTAAAAGCATAATAAAGGACTACAGGCACACATATAAAAAATATGAGTGTCTGTAGTCCTTCATAGGATAAAGACTATTTAAATATTATTCAACATCCTCTAACCTAGAAACTTCATCTGTTCCTTTATCTTCTTCTTGTATTAATCTTTGCCAATTTAATAAAATATAAAATAGATTAACAACATCTTGTTCATTATAAACTAATATTTTCTCAATTTTTTCCTTAGGCATTCTTTCAAAATAATCTTTATCTTTTAATACTTTATGAAAGGTCTTTGCTAAATTAGAGCCAGAAATTAGCTCTCCTTCTCTTTCTATCCCAAACATTTTTTCTAAAGCTTTTAATCCAACACCTTTTTTAAATGTGTGTTCATATACCTTTTGTATATCCACTGATTTAAAATAATTATTAAAATCAAAATTTATTCCATATTTTTGAAACAAATAATTTATTACTGTAAAATCATTATTGCCTGAAAAAGTAACTATATATTTTTTATTTTTTTCTACTGCTACTTCTATAAAATATTTTTTAGCTAAATATAAAATATCCTTAACCTCACCTTTATGTTCTATCATATATTGTGTAACTATAAATTTAGAGGCTTTTTCATCATAATAACCTGCTCCAAATACGCCAATACACTTAGGCTTTTTATATACATAATGTTCTAAATCAAAATAAACAGCCTGTTTATATAAATCTTTATTACTATTAAAACCTAAGGCAAATTTAGTATCTATTAGATCAACAGCAATTTCATGCTCCTTTATAATCAATTCTACCACTCTTTCCTAGTTAATCTTTTTAATACACATATTTTTATTATATCATCATATCATTTAATCAGTATATAATTATATTTATTATTTTTATTTGAGAACTCTAAGATTTATATATAAAAATCAATACATAACACCATTACTTAAAACTATTGACATTCTTTTAAATAGATGATATCATAAAATATTATTTGATAATGATTTTCAATGTGAGGTGTTAATAATGAGTATTTGTGATTTAAAATTAGGACAAACTGCTATAGTAGATAAGGTTTTAGGTAATGAAAAATTAGCTAAAAGATTACTCGCACTTGGTTGTATAGAAGGAACTGAAATAAAGTTAAAAAGAGTAGCACCATTAGGTGATCCTCTTATAGTTAATCTTAGAGGATTCGATTTAGCTATAAGAAAAAAAGATGCTAAAAATATATTTTTAAAATAAATAATAGTTAAAATAATTAGGAGGAAAGTAAATGACAACAATTGCTTTGCTAGGTAATCCCAATGTTGGTAAAACAACCTTGTTCAATGCATTAACAGGTTCAAATCAACATGTAGGAAATTGGCCTGGCGTTACCGTAGATAAAAAAGAAGGATTCTTTAAAGATATTAAAATTGTGGACTTGCCTGGTATATATGCCATGGATACCTTTTCAAACGAAGAAAAAGTATCTAAAAACTTCTTAGAAACTACTAACGTAGATTTAATTTTAAATATAGTAGATGCTAGTAACTTAGATAGAAATTTATACCTTACTATGCAGTTAAAACAATTTAATAAACCAATGGTTTTATTGATTAACATGCTAGATATTGCTGATAAAAAAGGTATAAAAATAGATTATACTAAACTTGAAAAAAACTTCAACATAAAAGTTATACCTATAATGGCATCTAAATCCCATGGTATAGATGCGCTTTCAGATTTTATAGAAAAAAAAGATTTTTCTAATTATTTAGATAATAATAATTACAATTTTGAAAGTGAATCTAAGACCTACGCATATATTGAAAATAATTTAAAGAATTGTTTTATGAAAACTGATTCTACTGAATTTTCTTTAACAGAAAAACTTGATAGAGTATTTCTAAATCCTTGGTTAGCCTATCCATTATTTATGGCTATTATGTATTGTATATTCCAATTTACTTTTTCTTGGGTAGGAACTCCAATATCTGATTTTTTAAGTAATTTATTAGATAATACAATCATTCCATATTTAAGCAATTTATTATCTAATGTGGCTCCATGGTTTCAATCATTATTAATTGATGGAATTGTAAGTGGTGTTGGTGGAATTTTAGTTTTATTACCTGTAGTTTTAACATTGTTTTTATGTATTTCTATTCTTGAAGATAGTGGATATATGGCAAGAGTTGCTTTTCTTATGGATAAATTTATGAGAAAAATAGGTTTATCAGGCAAAGCATTTATACCAATGGTTATAGGTTTTGGTTGTACAGTTCCAGCTATAATGTCAGCTAGAACTTTAGAAAGTGAAAAAGATAGAAAGTTAACAGCGTTGTTAGTTCCATTTATGTCTTGTAATGCTAGATTACCTGTATATGTTGTATTTACAAGTATATTTTTTCCTAAAAATGCTGGTTTAATAGTAACTTCTCTATACTTTTTAGGAATTGTAGTTGCATTCATTATAGGATTATTATTCAAAAATACTCTATTTAAAAAGGATGAAGAACCTTTTGTAATAGAATTGCCTGAATATAAAATTCCTGAGGCAAAATCAATTTTAACACAATTATCTGAAAAAGCTAAAGGCTTCTTAAGGAAAGCTGGAACTATAATCTTTGCTATGAGTGTTGTTATCTGGTTTCTTCAAAGCTTTAATTTTACAGGAATGGTTGAAGACGTATCACAAAGTTTTTTATACATGATAGGTAATTTTATAGCACCTATATTCACTCCATTAGGTTTTGGAGATTGGCAAGCATCAGTTTCTTTATTAACAGGATTAATGGCTAAAGAAACTGTAGTTTCAACAATGGAAGTTATATATAAGGGTCAATTAGAAACTATGTTGCCTTTATATTTTACAACATTATCATCTTATGCATTTATGGTATTTGTTTTATTATATACTCCATGTGTAAGTGTTATTGGAGTAATGAAAAAAGAATTCGGAACTAGATTTACATTATTTTCTATTTCATATCAAATAATGGTTGCATGGATAGTTTCTTATTT
>NZ_WHJC01000357.1 GCF_009295725.1 Clostridium tarantellae | reverse complement strand
ATATTAAACCTTATACTTTTAAAGGAGTGACAAATGTGATATATAAAGAAAATATAATTGTATGTGTAGATGACCTCTCTAAAGAGTTTAATAAAAGTAAAGCTACTATATATAAAAAATTAAAAAGTAATAAAGAACTAATAAAACCTATAATAAGAAAGGATAGAAAAACTTATATTTCAGCCGAAGCAGTGAAATGGCTGAAAAACATTTATGATAGTAAATCTATCAATTCTGAAAAGGATGTAAAAAATAATTTAAATTGCAAAAATATCGAAGAAAATAAAATAGAAAAAGAAAAAACTGTTGTAAATACTGATGAAAACAATATCAATTCTTCTTTAAGTAATAATTTGATTCATAATGAAATTTTAAAAGAAGACGAGCAAAAAGAAACTATTTGCAATTTAGAAAATTCCACCTTAAACACAATAGAAAGAAATGAAATTAATAATCCTTTAATAATACCAACAGAAAAAATATGTGATAATATAGTAGATAAAAAAGAAGCTATTCCAACTGCAGAATTTTTATCTAAAGAAAGAATTCCTTTATCTTTAGATAATGAAGTTTTTGGTCTTCTTAAATCTTATGTTAAATTTTTAGAAACAGAATGTAATACTAAAAATAAACAGTTAGATAGTAAAGACGATATAATAAAAAATATGCAAGTTTTATTAGAAAACGAGCAAGAAATTGTATGCTCTCAAGTAAATCTAGAGGAACGTTGCAGAGAAATGGATGATAAATTATTTCAATTAAAAGGACAATTAGAAAATAGAAAAAAAAAGCAGAAAAAAAGTTTTCTAAAAAAACTTTTTAAATTATAATATTAGAAAACTCTTTCAAACTAAAAATATTTTTTAGTTTGATAAGAGTTTTTTATGTAAATAAAAATTTATATTTTAGCTCCTAAAAAATCTATATCTTCTTTATTAAAATTTACAATCAAATCTTTTGGGAAATTCATTTCTTCTACAATATTTATGCATCTTGTAAAATTGCCTACATCATAATATACATGAGCATCACTTCCAAAGATAATTTTAGCATTATATTTTTCACACAATTTTAGCATAGTTTTAGCATTTTCTATTGCTCCTTCTCTAAACCCCTTAGGATTTAAAGAGGAATTGTTTAACTCTAAAAATACATTATTTTCTTTAGCTGCTTTAACTATTTCTTCATAGTTTAACGGATATCTACTATCATCTGGATGACCTATTATTTTAACCTTTTCTTTTTTCATAGCTCCTATAATAGCTCGTGTATTTTCTTCTTTATTTCCAAAGCTTATGCAAGGTGGATGCAAACTTGCTATAATATAATCTAATTTTTCTAATATTTCCTTAGGTACATCAATAGTTCCATTATAATCTATAATATTAGCTTCTATTCCTTTTAATATTTTAACTCCTTCTATTTCATTTAATACACCTAAATTTAAAAAATGATAAAAATGAGCTGTTCCCGGCATAGATGGAGCATGATCAGATATCCCTAAAACTTTTAATCCCTTTTCTTTTGCCTCCATGGCATTTTCCTTTATAGTGCTATATGCATGCCCACTAGAAATAGTATGACAATGTAAATCAATTAATGCTTTCACATAATCCCTCCAATCAAACATAAATTAGTCTTTATCTTTAACTTTATCATGTTTCTCTATTAAAGAACAACATTTTTTATTTTTCTTATTAGTAGCATTATTACTCTTAAAACATTTTCTTACTTTAAAAAAGAAAAATATCATTGTTAATAATAAAAAGATTGTTCCAAAAAAATAATTTCCTTTAAATCCAATTTTATTTAAAAGTATTCCTCCAATAAAGTTTCCTAAAGCTATTGATATACTATTTACTAATAGCTTTATTCCAGCAAATACATCTCTATATTTCAATTCTATATTACTCATCATTGTGCTATCTAAAGTAAAAGAAGTAATCATAGCAAATACACATCTTATTACTAATATTATTATAAAAACATTTTTATTTAATGATAATGCTAATAAACTACAACTTATAATGGTTATAATTAACATTATTCCATTAAATAATCCTTTGCCTATTTTATCTATTATTATGGGCATAATAATTAAACCTAAAGTAGAAAATACGGTTATACTAAAATTAATTATTGAAATACTAGAATTATCTAAGAAAAAATATTCTTTTAAAATCAAATTATTATATGGACCTACAGAGGAAAAAGCTATGGATATTATAAATAATACTATAGAAAAACTTCTAATTTGTTTATCTATTTTTATGTACTTTATTGATTTTTCTAAAGATTTTTTTACTGGTTCACATTTACATACATTTTTAATATCCTTTGGTAACATAAACTTTCTTATTAAAAATGTTATAAGTATAAATACTATAGCTATATAAAATAAAGTTTTATATCCTATGTTTTTAAATAAATTTATTTTATTTATATTCCCTGCTACTAAGGTTCCTAATGCTGCAAAAATAAGATTAACAGAGCTTTTGTAGCTATAAGCACAACATTCATTATCTATAGTAGTATATGAATATAATAATTGTATCTCCGTTACCTGTATAAAGCAAAATCCAATATTAATTATAATTTGTGAAATTAATAAAGGAAAAAATTTATAAAAAATAGTATATAACCAAATTCCAAAAGCTATAATTAAAAATCCTAAGGATAAAATATTTTTCCTTCCAAATCTATTAATAAATGGTCCTACTATAAATCCTAATAAAGAGAATAACGAACCTATAGAAAATATAATTCCTATATCACTAGACGAAATATTAACTGAATTTAAATATAAAATTTGCAGAAAAAAATACATACCAAAAGCAAAAGCACATAATGCTTCACTAATTACCATTACTTGAATATGCTTCTCAAACTTTAAATACTTACTTAATGTTTTAAAATTAATCATTTTAGTTCCCCTTTTGTTCTAGTCCTTTTTTAGGGTACTCATTATTATGTTATGTTATACCTAAAATACTTTTAAATAAAATTAAGATTTTTCTCTCAATATTCTTTATACTATAATAAGAAAAAACTTAAACTAAATTAGTAGAATCTATGATTAAAGTATTTTTATAAT
>NZ_WHJC01000356.1 GCF_009295725.1 Clostridium tarantellae | reverse complement strand
GATACATAATATGTGCTAAACTAGAAGCAAAAATAAAATGTAATATATATACTATATATTAAGCAAAGAAGTTTTATATAAATTTATATATTTAATACATAAATAAATATATGTTATAATTTCTTTATGAGGTGGGATGCTATGAAAAACAATGATTTTGAACATGAAGTTTATTATAGATTTAAATTAAAGTATGAAAAATTAATAGATAAAAACTTTAAAGGATTTTACAATTCTTTAATAAAAGATATAAAAAAAATAAATGATAAAAGTATAAATGAAATTCTTATTAGAAATTTAAAAAGAACTATTATTTATACTAAAAGAAATTGGAATAAAAAATTAATTAATGATGAAAAAAGTGCTTTAAATAAAGAGCTTACATTTGTTAATTTAGAATATGAAAAAGTCAATAGTGGAATACTTTCTAATGAAGAATTTATAGAAAAATTTAAAAAATCTAACATAAATAATTATAAAAAAGATATTATAAAAAAGTTAAAAGAATGGGAAACTAATGAAGATATTCTTTTAACAGAATATCCTTATTTATATGATAGGCAAAAAAGATCAATAAAAGTAGCATTTAAGAATGATATTTTAAAACTATCTATTGATTATTTTAAAGATGTTAAAGTAACAAGAGTTCCAAGTATAATAGGAGATATTGCTATAGATACCACAAATAGAATTGATTTTTTAAATTCTACGGATAAGGATAAAATAGATATGCAAGATTACACTTCATTTAATTCTACCATTGATAAACTTATATATAGTGATGTTGATCAGCAACAAGAATTATTATTACAATTAGAACATGAAACTTTTATGAAAATAAAAAATGGAGAAGGAGTTTCTAATGTAGGAGATATGGTAACTAAAATGGCTATATTAAAAACATTAAAAACTTTTAATAATTTTGATAAAAAAATTATTTTATATTTTTATCAGCATTTTTATGAAGTACTTTCAGGTAAAAAGATTGAAAAATATATATCAGATATAGTAGAAGAATTAGGATTTAAAAACCAAACTAGATATAGAAATATGGTTGAAGATAGTATAGCTAAAATAGCTAGTATGAAAATATCATATAAATTTAAAGGACATTCTATAAATGGAGTTTTCTTTGAAGCTAAAATAGAAGAGCTAGAAGGAAGAAAAAAAGCCACTGTTTATTTAAGTGGAATAATAGAAGATGTTATTATAAAAGATAATACTATAAACTTTTATGATGATTTATATAATAATTTAAGTGCAGATTCACAACAATTAGCTGTTATGCTACAAAAAAACAGAATGAAATTGGCTATAGAAGAAAAAGGATATAGTGAAAACATAACTTTAATGGAGTTTAGTAGAAGTATATTTTGGGGAACAAAAAGAATTGATATTCAAAGAAAGCGTATAATTTCTGCTTTAGATGAATTAAAATTAAAAAATGTTGTTATATATGATTATTATTATGATAAAAAAGGATATTGCTTTAATATAGAATATATACCTTTTAATCAAGACAATATTAATAAAATTCAAAGTAGAGAATTTAAATATGGTAACATAATAGAAGGTACTGTATATGAAGTACATGATGATATAAATTAAAGTAATAACCACCTTTTATAGAGTAATTAATTAATAATTTATCCTATAAAAAGTGGTTTTATTTTATAATATTGGAGATACTAATCTAATAAGTGCTTCCATAATTTTGGTGGTTTTTTTTCTGTGAGCAAAATTTTCTTTGCTTAATATAAAACAATTTTTTTCATCATTAATAAAAATATTTTCTAATTTTCTTACTAATTTTTCATTGTAAATAACACTAACTACTTCAAAATTAAGTTTAAAACTTCTAATATCAAAGTTTGCAGTTCCCACACTAGCTACATTAGAATCAGCTACTATAGTTTTAGCATGAATAAATCCTTTTTTATATTTATAAAATTTAACACCACAATCTATTAAAAGAGCAATGTTTGAATTTACAGCCCATTTCATATATATAGCATCATTTTTATAAGGTACCATTATCTTAACATCAACTCCAGATAAAGCTGAAATTTTTAAAGCGTTAATTAAAGAATCATCAAGTACTAAGTAAGGAGTTTGTATATATACATTTTTTTTAGCATTATTTATTATTTTTAAATATGAATTTTCAATATATTCTTCTTTGTTATCAGGTCCAGAGGAAACAACTTGAATTCCTATAGAACCTAAATTTTTAGCTAAAGGAAAATATTTTTTATTATTAAATAAATCTTCTTTAGCGGCATAATCCCAATCCATTAAAAATCTTTTATTTAGTTCATTTACTGCCTCCCCTTGTATTCTTAAATGGGTATCACGCCAAAAAGGAAACATATCTCCTCCATTTACATATTCATCTCCTACATTAAAGCCACCAACATAACCGATTTCACCATCAATAATAGCTAATTTTCTATGATTTCTATAGTTTATACGTAAATTTATATATGTAAATAACCCAGGGAAAAATACTTCAAAGTTTATTCCTAAACTTCTTATATATTTTTTATATTTACAAGCTAATGTTCTAGAGCCCATACCATCAACAAGCAATCTAACCTCTAAACCTTCATCTACTTTTTCTTTTAAAGCATTTATTATTTCTTGTCCTAAAGAATCAAATCTAAAAATATAATATTCTAAATGAATAAATTTTTTAGCATTTTTTATATCTTTTAATAAATTTTTAAATTTATCAGATCCTTTAGTGTAAACTTCTACTTCATTTCCTATAGTATATATAGAGCCACAGTGATTAAAATTCATTTTTAACAAATCTGAAAATTCATTAGTAACATCTATTTTACCATTAGTAAGGTTCAGTTTTTTTTCTAATATATAAGCTTTTTTTTCATCTCTTAAAGTTTTTTGTTTAAATATTTTTTCACGACTTAAATTTTGTCCAAAAATTAAATAAATTAAAAAACCTATACCTGGTAATAGAGTTAAAACTAAAATCCAAGCCCAAGTGGTAGTTGGTTTACGTCTTTCAATAAAGATTAAAGAAATCACACATAATGTATTAAGGAAAAAAATAAAAATTCCAAAAATAAAATAAGTATGCATAAGTACCCTCCTATTA
>NZ_WHJC01000355.1 GCF_009295725.1 Clostridium tarantellae | reverse complement strand
TTGTGGTTTTGAGATTCAATTTTAACATGAAATTAGGGGGTCGTTGTTTTTTTATGCAAAAAAACTTTCGAAACCTTGATATATAAAGATTTTAAAAAGAAAAGTAGTGTAGAAACTTTACACTAACTATGTAAAAAAGAAGGGTTAAATATGATAAGTAAATTTTTGGATGAAGATGTTATTGAGTTAGATGTTAATGTAGAAAATTGGGAAGAAGCAGTAAAAAAAGCAGGAGAGTTATTGGTGAAAAAGGGACTTGTGCAAAAAGAATATGTACAAGCAATGATAAATACCGTAAAGGAAATGGGAGCATATATAGTTATTTCAGAGGGTATTGCAATGCCTCATGGAAGACCAGAAGATGGTGTTAATGCAGTAGGAGTATCATTAATAACTTTAAAAACACCAGTGGAGTTTGGAAATAAAGAGTATGATCCTGTTAAAGTAGTAATTTGTTTATGTGCTAAAAATCATGAATCACATATAGAATTGCTTAAAAATTTAATGGTAGTTTTAGAAGATGATGAATTTGTAAAAAAAATAGATTTATGTAAAAGTAAAAAAGATATTATTGATTTATTAGAAAGATATAAATAGAAAT
Organism: Clostridium tarantellae; assembly: GCF_009295725.1. GTDB lineage: Bacteria > Bacillota > Clostridia > Clostridiales > Clostridiaceae > Sarcina > Sarcina tarantellae. Next base: position 2,526 of record NZ_WHJC01000355.1, on the reverse strand, counting down.
AAAGTAAAGGAATGGTGAAAAACATGAAAATAATAACAGTTTGTGGTAATGGTATAGGAAGTAGTCTAATGTTAGCTACAAAAATAGAGGAATTATGTAGAGAAGAAGGTATGAATGTAGACGTAGAGTGTTGTGATTTTAATGCGGCATCAGGCAAAAAGTGTGATTTATATGTTACGGTGAAGGAGTTAGCGGATCAATTTGATTTTGATAATGTAGCTGTGGTTAGAAGTTACGTAAATAGGAAAAAAATTAGAGAGGATATACTAAGTAAAATAAAAGAAATTTATGCACAATTAAATAAATAGGAGGAAAAACAATGGGAGTATTAGAGTTTTTTAAAGATGTACTAACAGAACCAGCTCTATTAATGGGTTTAATGGCATTTGTAGGACTTGTAGCTCTAAAGAAACCAGCACATAAAATTATGTCAGGAACATTAAAGCCTATTTTAGGATATTTAATGTTAGGGGCTGGGGCTGATTTTATAGTTTTAAATTTAGATCCTTTAGGTAAAATGATAGAAAAAGGATTTAATATAAAAGGTGTAATTCCTAATAATGAAGCAATAGTTTCTTTAGCACAAAAAATTTTAGGTGTGGAAACTATGTCTATATTGATAACTGGATTAATAATAAATTTACTTATTGCTAGATTTACAAAATATAAATATGTATTTTTAACAGGACATCATAGTTTTTTTATGGCATGTTTATTATCAGCAGTATTACAAACGGCAGGATTTAATGGAATTGTATTAATTGCTCTTGGAGGAATAATTTTAGGAGCGTGGAGTGCTATTTCACCAGCTATAGGACAAAGATATACTTTAAAAGTAACAGATGGTGATGATGTTGCTATGGGTCACTTTGGAAGTTTAGCTTATTATATTTCAGCTTGGGTAGGAAGTAAAGTAGGTAAAGAAGAGGAAAGTACTGAAAATATTAAAATACCAGAAAAGTGGGGATTTTTAAGAGATACAACAATATCAACAGCATTAACAATGATGATATTTTATTTAATAGCAGCCATAGCAGCAGGTCCACAATATGTGTCAACATTATCAAATGGTAAGGCTCCAATATTATTTGCGTTATTATGTGCAATGAAATTTGCAGTTGGTGTAACTATAGTTTACTCAGGAGTTAGAATGATTTTAGGAGATTTATTGCCAGCATTCCAAGGTATAGCTACAAAGGTTATACCAAATGCTATACCAGCAGTAGATTGCGCAGTATTTTTTGCATATGCTCCAACAGCAGTAGTAATAGGATTTATTGCTAGTTTTGTAGGAGGAATAGTTGGAATGTTAATACTAGGAGTTTTAGGAGGAGTATTAATAATACCAGGGTTAGTGCCACATTTTTTCTGTGGTGCTACAGCAGGGATTTATGGCAATGCTACAGGTGGAAAAAGAGGAGCTATTTTTGGTTCGTTTGTAAATGGATTATTATTAAGCTTTATACCAGCTTTATTATTGCCTATACTAGGGAATTTAGGTTTTCAAAATACTACATTTGGAGATTTTGACTTTGGAATAATAGGACTTGTTATAGGAAAAACATATGAATATTTAGGACGAGCTGGAGTTATTGGAATAGCTATTGCTTTAATAATAGCATTAATCGTTCCAAACTTTATTAAAACTAAGAGTAAAGTTTTAAATAATGTAACAGAAGAAGATGAAGAAGTACTAAATAATGTATATGAAGAAAAACAAAAATTTTAAAAAAATAAATATTTAAAATCAAAAGGCTACTATTTCAGAAGTGTTATAGCAGCCTTTTGATTTAATTTTAAAGAATGAGGTAATTATGTTAAATAAAAGATGTACAAAAATATTATTTAATTTATTTGAATACGACAAAGTTGTTAAAATAGAAGAATTAGCAAATACATTTAATGTAAGTAATAGAACTATAAGATATGATTTAGATAAAATAGATTATTTTTTAAAAGTAAATAACTTAAGTAAAATAATTAGAAAGCCAAATTCAGGTATACTTTATAAAAGTAGTACTTCGGATAAAAATAAAATATATAAAATATTTAATAACTTAGATTTTCAAGAATATATTTTATGTCAAAAAGAGAGGGTAGTAATAATTTTATATGAGTTATTAAATTCTAAATCAAATATAAATTATGAAATACTTATTAACAAATTGAAGATTAGTAAAAGTACTTTAGTTTCAGATATGAAGCTAGTAAGACAATGGCTTGAAAAATATAATATAAAGATAATAAATGGGAAAAGAAATGGAATAATATTTCGTGGTGAAGAAATTGAGATTAGAAAGGCTACAGTTGATTTACTAATTAATTATAAAAATAAATATAATATTATAGAAACTATTAATCATATTTATGAAAAAGAAAATAATGTAATTTATAATGATCTACATTGTTTAAATTTTAATAATGAAAAAATAAAATTCGTACAGCATATAATTAAAAAATTAGAAAATAAATTAAATTTTGTATTATCAGATCCGGATTTTGATAAATTAACAATTAATACTTTGG
>NZ_WHJC01000354.1 GCF_009295725.1 Clostridium tarantellae | reverse complement strand
ATAGTATGTGATTTAAGAATATGATTTTATATTTTTAGAAGTTAAATTTTACTGATAAAATATGAAAAATTAAAGAAATTTTGATAATATTTAACATAAAATCTTTTTTATAAATTAATAATACTGTATAATTGTTTTATTATATAAAATTAATGGGAGGATTTATGGGGAGAAAAATATTTAATAAGAGAGTTAAAGCTATTATTTCCTGTATTGTATTAAGTGGTTTTGTGTTAATTGGATGTGGACAAAAAAATAATTCAGCCAATGAAAATTCAGAGTTACCTATTGCAACAATAAAAGTAAAAGATTATGGAACAATAACAGCTGAATTATATCCTAATAAAGCACCAGAAACAGTTAAAAATTTTATTTCATTAGCTAATGAAGGATTTTATAATAATTTAACTTTTCATAGGGTTATTAAAGATTTTATGATTCAAGGAGGATGTCCATTAGGAACTGGAACAGGTGGACCAGATTATTCAATAAAAGGAGAATTTTCTGCTAATGGATTTGAAAATGATTTAGCACATACAGAAGGCATTATTTCTATGGCAAGATCACAAAATCCAAATAGCGCTGGAAGTCAATTTTTTATAGTAACAAAAGATTCACCACATTTAGATGGAAATTATGCTGCTTTTGCTAAAGTAATTGAGGGAATGGATGTAGCACATAAAATAGAAAATACGAAAACAGGAAATAACGATAAACCCACTAAAGAGGTTAAAATAGAGGAAATTAAAGTTGATACTAAAGGTGTAAAATATGAAAAACCTGAAAAAATAAATGAAAGATAATTTTAATAAAGTTTAAATAAGGGAGGTAAAGCCTCTCTTTATTTAAACTTGTATTTATAAAGAAAGGAATAATTTACTTATGAAAAAAAATACTTTTATATGTTTATATTGTAATAAGTTTATAGATGAAAATTATTTTAATAGTAATATAGGAGTTTTTTGTAATAAAAATCATTATGAAGAATATATAAAATCTTTAAGTGATAAAGAATATATACATATAATGCATAAATTTTGCACATGAGCTGATTAAAAAAGATAGGTTATCTTTTAAAAAAAGGAATATATTTTTTCACTATTATACAAAATAATTAATGTAAAAATTATATATTTAATAAGGAGACATAAAATGAATTATGTGATATTAATTTTAGGGTTTATACTACTTATAAAAGGTGCTGATTTTTTTGTAGATGGTGCAGCTGCCATTGCAAAAAAAATTGGAATACCAGCAGTGATTATAGGATTAACTATAGTATCATTGGGGACAAGTGCTCCTGAATTAGCTGTAAGTGTAATGTCATCTATAAGAGAAAATAATGAAATCACAATGGGAAATGTATTAGGATCTAATATATTTAATACAATAGCTGTACTTGGTGCAACTGCAATAGTTGCTCCTTTAATAATTGAAAAAAAGACTATAAAAAAAGATTTATTTGTAAATTTAACTGCAACACTTTTATTGTATGCTTTGGCCTTTCTTAAAATTTTTGGAAGTGAAAATACTTTGACAAGATTTGATGGATTTATATTAATTTCTTTATGTATAATTTATATAGTATATTTAATATATAGTGTAAAACAAAATAATAAAGAATCAATAGAAAAGGATATAGCTATGGAAGCAGCAGTAGAATCACAAAAAATAAATTTATCTAATAAAATACTTATTGCTATTGTTGGGGTTTTGGGAATAATTTTTGGAGGTAAATTAGTAGTTGATTCTGCAACTAATATAGCTTACAACATAGGATTAAGTGAAAAATTAGTTGGATTAACCATAGTAGCTATAGGTACATCACTTCCTGAATTAGTAACTTCTTTAGTAGCTGCTAAAAAAGGAGAAAATGAAATAGCCTTAGGTAATATTTTAGGCTCTAATACATTTAATATACTATTAATTTTAGGATTAGCTTCATTTATTAGCCCTATGGCTATATCATCAGCACTAATAACTGATTTATTATTCTTAATATTTATTACATTACTTGTAGCAGGATTAATATTTGCTAATAAAAAAGAAGTAAAAATACTTTCTAAACCAGAAGGGTTAATGCTTATATTTATTTATATAGGTTATACTATTTTTATAATTATGAGAAATTAAAATAAAAGCTAATTCAATTTTAAATTAATTGAATTAGCTGTTTTTTTATAATATTTTAATTTTATATCTTAGAAAGGAGTATTATGGAAGATACGAAAAAAATTATACATGTAGATATGGATGCTTTTTATGCATCAATTGAGCAAATAAATAATCCAAAGTTAATAGGAAAACCTATAATTGTTGGAGCAGATCCTAATAGAGGAGGGGTTGTTGCTACTTGTTCTTATGAAGCAAGAAAATTTGGTATTCACTCTGCTATGTCTTCTATGGAAGCTTATAAACTTTGTCCTCATGCTATTTTTGTAAAAAGTAGAATGAATTTATATAAACAAGTTTCTAATGAAATTATGAATATACTTTACTCTTATTCAGATTTAGTAGAACCACTTGCTTTGGATGAAGCTTTTATAGATGTTACTGTAAATAAATCAAATATTAAATCAGCTACAGTTATTGCTAAAGAAATTAAACAAAAAATATATTTAAAAACTAAATTGAATGCATCAGCAGGGGTTTCTTACAATAAATTTTTAGCAAAAGTTGCTTCAGACTTTAATAAACCTAATGGATTAACAGTAATAACTCCTAAAACATCAAATATTTTCTTAGAAAGTTTATCAATAGATAAGTTTTGGGGAGTTGGAAAAGTAACAAAAAATAAGCTAAATAATATCGGAATTTTCACAGGTAGTGATTTAAAAAGAATTGATAAAAAAGAATTAGTTCATTTATTCAATGATAAAGGAAAAATATTATATAATTTTGCTAGAGGAATAGATGATAGAGAAATTAACCCTAATAGAATAAGAAAATCTATTGGAAAAGAAATAACATTAGTAGAAGGTTTAATAGAATTTGAAGAAATACTGGTTATTTTATTAAAATTATCAGAAGAAGTAGAACGTAGATTATTGAATAATAAAACTAAAGGTTATACTATAACCCTTAAAATTAAGTTTTTTGACTTTCAAAATATTTCAAAAAGAGCAACCTTTGAAAATT
>NZ_WHJC01000353.1 GCF_009295725.1 Clostridium tarantellae | reverse complement strand
ACTTTATATAGTTTACAAAGTTAGCAACATTCTCCTTTCCTATTTTTTATAAATTTTAAAATAAGATTTTAATAATTTTAAATTCCCCCCTATTTTCAATCAAATTCTTATTTATATTATAAATTACATAGTAAAATATGTAAGTGTATTTTTTATATTTTTAGCTGATTTTACTAATATTTATATAAAAAACTTAATATTTTTACCATTTATGTAATTTAAACCTCTATCAACCTTATAATTTCCTAAAACAAAATTGAATATTTTTTTAGTTTAGATATAAAATAATTCTTGTAGTTATCATGTTTGCTTTTTTAGGAGGATTAAAGAATGAAAATAGTAATTGATATTTTAAAAAGCATTGCTTATGGAATGTTTAAATATTATTTAGATGAAAGTAATTAATAGTTTAGACTATATTAATATTATAAATTCTTTTTTATTATTTATTTAATAATGAGCAAATAATAATTTATTCATTATTAAATAATTTCTATACTTTTCTAAATATAAAAAAAGGAGAATGGTTGACATTCTCCTAAATATATTTAAACTCTATAATCTTCAATTTTATTTATATTATTTTTTACTACATCAATAAACTTTTCTATAATATTTGGATCAAATTGTGTTCCAGCATTATTCCTTAATTCTTCAAATCCTTCTTCATAAGTTTTTCTTTTACTATAAGGTCTATTAGAAGTCATAGCATCAAAACAGTCTATTATTGTTAAAACTCTTGCTAAATAAGGTATTTCAGTTTCCTTTAGTCCATAAGGATACCCTTTTCCATCAAATCTTTCATGATGATATAATATTAATGGAATAACATTATTTAACGATTCTACTGGTTTCAATATATCAACTCCATTTATAGGATGTTGTTTTAATATTCCCCACTCTTTTTCTGTTAAAGGCATTTTTTTTATTAAAATATCTTTAGATACATTAATCTTTCCTATATCATGTAAATAAGCTCCATAAATAAGTTTTTTCTTATCTTCCTTAGATAACTGTAATTTCTCAGCCATAAGTCTACTATATGATACAACTCTCTCTACGTGGCTATAAGTATATTTATCTTTAGCATTTATAACACTTATTAGAGTTTTAATAGAAGTAACTAAATCAATGTCTTTTTCATTTATATCTTTTTTTAACTCATCTAATATAGAAGTATATCCTTCTACTCTATTTTTATTAAAAAACTTAGCTCTATATAATGCATCATCTGCACTTTTTATTAAATCTAAATCAGTTTTTGCTTTATCAGGATAAATAGAAACTCCTACAGAAATAGTTAGTTTTCCATTTGGTTGATTTTCTTCTCCATCAAAGTATTTTTCTTCTACACTCTTTCTTATAAATTCTGCAAATTCTATAGCTTCACTTTCTTTTGTATTAGGTAATATAATAGCAAATTCTTCTCCACCATATCTTGCAATTATATCTCCTTTTCTAACTTTTTTCTTTAATAAATTACCTAAATGTCTTAAAACTTCATCACCTTTTTGATGACCATATAAATCATTATAATGTTTAAAATAATCTATATCCATAAATATTAGGCCTAGTGATTTATTAACTTTATCACTTAATAAAATTTCTTTTCTTAAACTATCATAAAAATGTCTATGATTATAAACTCCTGTTAATCCATCTTCATTTACAAGATTTTTTAATTGTTCAATATGCTCATTTTCTATTTTAACATAAAACCCTAGAGGCCATGCTGTTAATATAAATACACCTGCCATTACTAAATCATTTTCAAAATATTTATTTACAAACATATCAGAACAAAATATAAGATCAATTAATAATATAATAACTGATGAAATAATAGCTACTGTTAATCCACTTTTCATACCACTTTGTATAGTTGTTGTAATTATTATAAATAAAAATAAAAATTTATAATCACTTTCATAAGAGCCTGATAAAAATATTGCCATCACAAAAATAGCTAAGAATATTATAGTTTCAAAAAAATTTATATATTTTTTATATTTTTCAAATTTATTATATGTAGAAAAAGACCAAACTAAATAAATTAGTAGTATAATACTAACAATAACAAACATTGTTAATATACCAGAGAAATGAATAGGTATATTATTTATGTTTTCATTAAAAATAAATTGTAAAAAAGCTATAGCTGAAAATAACACAGATGCTAATTTTACTATAGATAAAATTTCATTTACTTTTGTTGTTTTATTTCTTTCTATTTTATTCATATTTTTCTACCTCATAAAGTAATAATGAGGTAGGAGTGTTCCCACCTCATTTTATAACTACTCATCTTTTAAACATTCTGGTTCTTCTGGCTGATAAATATACCATAAACATGCTGATGTAGCTACTGATGTAGCTATTAATGTAGTTATAGTAGCTAAAATCAGTAATAGTTTTGATTTAAAATTTTTCATAACGGTTAACTCCTTTTAAATTTTTTATGCATATATTATATATATTTTAATAATACATGAGCTACTTTAGTAAGAGTAAATACTTGCCAAAGAACTCCTATACAAATACATAAAATATATATATTAATACTAAATTTATTTAACAAAACAGATATTAACATTATTAGTAAAACAAGCATTAAATCTATACCTAATACAATAAAAGCATTCTTTTTCATTCGCTTCTTTTTTACTTCAGTTTTTATTCTTTTTTTAGGAGTATCAACTGGAGCATATTTAAATATTATATAATAAGCCATTGGAAAAATAGTAATTATAATTAATATTATGTAAATTAATGATATCTTATAAAAAATAAAATATTTAATTAATACCGCTTGAGTAATACATAATATAGTACCTATTAAAATACAGTTTGAAGGTTTACTTGCATGTACACCTCCTGAATATTTTCTAAGAATACTTGATGTAATAGAAATAATTAAGGCTTCTATTGCTACGTCAAATAAGCTACCTATTATTATAACTAAACATAATGATAATGTTATTTGTATTAAAGCAAATACTCCATAAGCAAATACTTCTCCTTGTTGTTCTGAAACACCTAATTCTTTAGCCATTTTAAATCCAATTTTTTTCGATAAATATTCCATAATTCACCTAAATTATTTGTATTTTTTATGAATTCTATAATAATATAAAATTAAAATTCCTGCTGTTATTAAAGT
>NZ_WHJC01000352.1 GCF_009295725.1 Clostridium tarantellae | reverse complement strand
GTATTTACTTAATATTTCACCTACTTTCCTTTATGTTAACGAAAGACTTAATACTTTAAAGTATTATCTTCCATATAAAAATATAAAAAAAGTATTGGTTTACCCAATACTTTTATATATAATTTTATTTTTACATTTACAAATATTTTTTAAATTCTTTATTTATAAGTTTCTTAGGAACATCAACTGGTATTAAAAAGTTTAAATCTTTCTTTAAAACAATATCACCTTTTATGTTTGTATTATAAATAGATCTATTTTTTTCTACAAAACTTCTATCACTCATATATTTCTTAGCTTCTTTATTTATTATTTTTCGAATTTCTTTTTGTTCTAGAGATTTTAGAGATTTTTTTATCTGATTTTGCTTTTTTAAATCTTTAAAATTACGCTGAATACATTTTTGAACTTGTGATTTATTAGCCCCTAATACTTTTGCTATTTCACTAGCATTATAACCTTCTAAATATAATCTTTTAACTTCTAGTTTATTTAACTCATTTTTACTTCTCAATAATTTTCCCCCTAAAAAATAATATAGTTCACCCAAACCATATAAAGTGGACAAAATCAAAATTTCGCCATATAATCACATCTAATAACAAAAAATATATTTTTTTCCTAATGCATGTAACTTACGTTATCATAATTTATTATATAATGTCAACTTTAATAAAATATACTTATATTTTATTAATAAATACTATAAAATGTACAATATTTTATAAGTAATTAAAAATTAATTTCATAAAAAATGAACCAAATTACCTTTACTATTTGTTAATAACTAGTAAGGATAATTTGGTTCTAATTATATAAAAATGGGATAATATAATCTTTAAAGAATATACTTTCCCATTTTTACTATTAATTAATTATATCTATTTTAATAATTTTCAGCTCTAACTTCAAAGAAACTTTGAGCATATCCACATACTGGGCAAACCTCTGGAGCTTTTTTACCCATTACAAGATGTCCACAATTAATGCATTCCCACATTGTTTCTCCTGATTTTTCAAATACTGCTTTCATTTGTACATTATTTAAAAGCTTACGATATCTTTCTTCATGAGATTTTTCTATTTTTCCAACTTGTATGAATTTTTCTGCTAAATCAAAGAATCCTTCTTCTTCTGCATCTTTTGCAAATCTAGCATACATATCTGACCATTCATAATTTTCACCTTCAGTTGCATGAAGAAGATTTTGCTCAGTATCACCTAAATATCCAAGCTCTTTAAACCATAATTTAGCATGCTCTCTTTCGTTTCCTGCTGTTTTTAAAAATAATTGATATATTTGCTCATATCCTTCAGCTTTAGCTACATCACCAAAGAAAGTATATTTATTTCTAGCAATTGATTCACCAGCTAATGCTTCCATTAAATTCTTTTCTGTTTTAGTTCCTTTATATTTATTAGTTGTTTCATCTTCTTTAACTTCTGCTATTCTTTCAAAGGCTGAAGCTGGACTTTTACAAATTGGACATATAAATCCTTCTGGTAATTCTCCTTCATGGATATATCCACATACTGAACAACGATATTTAACTGATTCACTCATTTTTCTTCCTCCTAAATCTTCACTTCTATCAAAATAAATTGTATGTAACATTTCTTCAGCAAGCTTACTTAAAGGCTTGCCATAAAAATTTTTATAAAGCAATTTTATTTTTTCATTTTCATGACTTAAACGAACTTTAAGCTGAGAATCTCTTTTATAAAGGCTTTTTATACGCTTTTCTCTAAGAGAATCTCCTTTAAATTCAGTATCTTTTGGTTGACCACCACCACCAATACATCCTCCTGGACAAGTCATAACCTCAATAAAATGATATTGTTTTTTTCCTTTTTTTATTTTTTCAATAAAATTTGATGCATTTTTTGTTCCATAAATAACAGCAACATTTATTTCCATATCATTAATTTTTAAAGTTGCTTCACGAACTCCATCCATACCTCTTATTGTTTGTAAATCATAAAATAATTCTGGTGGTTTTTCATTAGTAAGATATGAGTATGCAGTCCTAAGAGCTGCTTCCATAACTCCTCCAGTATTGGCAAAGATAACACCAGCTCCTGAAGCTTCTCCCATTAATTTATCATAGGAACTATCTTCAAGCTTGTTGAAGTCAATATTTTGTTCTTTTGCCCAAATAGCTAATTCTCTTGTAGTTATGACATAATCCATATCACGCATATCATCTATATTATGATATCTTCCTGATGCATTCATTTCACTTCTTAAAATTTCAAATTTTTTTGCAGTACAAGGGGTTACAGCTACATTTACAATTTTTGATGGATCAATTCCTATTTTCTTTGCAAAATATGTTTTTATAGTAGGTCCTTGCATTCCAATAGGGCTTTTTGTTGTTGAAATATGATCTAATATATCTGGATGAAATGTTTCAGCATATTTTATCCATGCAGGACAGCAACTAGTGAATTGAGGCAATGGTTTATCTTTATTTTTTATACGGTGTAATAATTCACTTGCTTCTTCAACTATTGTTAAGTCTGCTGCAAAATTTGTATCAAGAACATAATCAGCACCTAAATTACGAAGTAAAGATACCATCTTTCCTTCAACAAAACTACCATCTTTCATATTAAATTCTTCACCTAGTGATACTCTAACTGCTGGTGATGTAGAAAATATAACTATTTTATCCTTATTATTTATTACAGATTCTACTTTTTTATAATCATAAACTTCTGTAATACTAGATGTAGGACATACATTAGCACATTGACCACAATTAATACAAACAGCTATATCATTAGTGTCTTTTAAAGAATAATTCCCATTTACACCTATGTAGTCTGTACAAATATTTTTGCAAGAACCACATTGTATACATTTTTCTTCATGTCTACAAATTGAAGGATTATCTGCTTCAATAGCTACACGAATATCAGTTGATAAATGTTTGCTCATTTTTATTCCTTTCTTAACTTATTTAACTTATTAAAATGCATATAAAATTTAAATGTATTAGTTTTATTTTACAAACAAACCTTAAAATAGTTAATTTGTAAAATAGAACACAAGTTATTATACTATGGCATAAATTATAATATCAAATCAATGAAATAAGTATTCTTTAAAAAGATAGAAGCAATTCATATTATTTAATAATAATTATTCTTAAATATAAAGT
>NZ_WHJC01000351.1 GCF_009295725.1 Clostridium tarantellae | reverse complement strand
ATGTATAATAATATATTTTAAGGAGTGATACTATGAAAGCAGTAGTTGATAAAGATTTATGTATAGGTTGTGGCTTATGTGAAAGTACTTGCCCAGAAGTTTTCTCAATTGGAGATGATGGAAAATCACAAGCTATTTCAGAAGATATTCCTAAAGAATTTGAAGATAATGCCGTAGAAGCATCCACTAATTGTCCAGTAGGTGCTATAACAATAGAATAATGAAATTATCAGTTTTCTAATATTATTAAATTTTAAAATATTAGAAAACTGATAATTTTTTTATATTAATAAATTAATTATGACTTAACTTATTAAATATAATATTGATAATAAGCAAGTATTTCTTTTCCACCTGTATATAGTCCTAATATAAACAAATATGTATACACTGCAGTAAAAATTATACACATTTTATTTTTATTTTCTTTGAATCTAAAAAACTCCTCTATACCTGATGATAAAAACAATACTCCTAATGAAATCATTATTACCCCTGGTATTTTAATGTTTTTAATAATATTAAGACAAGCAAAAATAACAACTATACTACCACTTAAAGCCTTTAATATTTTACAAAAATTTAACTTTTTATTCTTTTCAAAATTCATCTATTTTTAAATCTCCTTTTCTTTAGTGAACCTTTTAATTATATTTTAAAATTATAAATTTTGGTAACAGAATGTTAACTAATTTATTAATTTTTAAAGTTTCTTACACACTAAAAATTTAAAAAAGAATACTATAAGTATATAAATATTATTCTTTACGAGGTATTCTATGAATAAAAATAATTATAATTTTTTCCCACAAGGACGTATGACTGAAAGTTACCCTATTCTTGTTGGAGTATATCCTGCTTCAAAAGGACTATTAGAAATTGGTGCTTTCGTTGATTCTTTATCTGGATTTGTAAAATTGCCACCAGGTGCTTCTGTAACTATAGAAGTAGATGTGGATACTAAAGGCTTTCCTTTTGGAGCTTATGAATTTGAAATTAACTATGTTTCTATTACCAATAGTGTTTTTAAAGTAGATGTTAATGGTAAAAATACAGATATGGTTTATAGCGCACAAGTAACTGAAAGTTTAAACTCAAAAGATTCTAAAAAACTTAAAATAATGTTGCAATTAACTTCTGGCAAAAATAAAGTTAAGTTTTATTCCTATGCCAAAAATTTCTCTCCAGATATAGGTAATATTACTGTTAATATAGTTCCAAATACTTTTCCAGCAATACAACCAACCCCCATGCCCACTGAACCAGATTTAATACCAATTACACCCCCTTACCCTAAAAATCCTTATGATAATTCTACTTCCTATAAAGACAACACTTTAATAACTTATGATTTAGCAGTAGGAAACTTAAATAATGGAGCTAGTTTAGATAACTCTACTAATTTTGTAATGAATATAGGAGGAATGAATGAGGGAAGTTCAACTATGTTAGTAAATGTAGATACATTTAATCTATATACTCTAGGTATTAAATATTTAAGTGGAGATAAAGGTAGACCCTTAAAAATTCAAATAAATGAAGATAAAAATACAATGGCATTTATATTACCACCAACAAAAAGTTGGAGTTTAAATGATGTAGAAATTTTTAAAATAAATGTACTTTTAAAAAAAGGAATAAATGAAATAAAATTTTACAATCAATCAGTAGATTATGCTCCACACTTAGGACACTTTACTATTGAACCTTTTAAAAATAAAATTTCTTCGAGTATTACATTGATAGGATCCTCAATACTAAATGGTGATTTTATAGAGGGAATAAATAGTAATGATGGTAATGAAATAGTACTAAATATAGATATACAAGCTAAAGGAATATATGACTTTGCTATACACTATGTAGCTGATGAAAATAAACAACTTAAAATAGATATTAATGGTGTAAATACTGGAATTACTTATACTTTTGATAAAACAGCATCTCTTAATGTGGCTGATGAAAAAATTAAGGTTATACAAATACCTTTAATCTCAGGTAAAAACACTATTAGACTTTATAATTAAATATTAAAAATAAAACCACACTAAAATATTTATAGTGTGGTTTTTAGGTTGGGGGTAGGGTTTATTATACTTATATTATTGACACATATTTTTTCTTTTAAACATATATTATTTTTTTATACTTTTTTAATGAATAACAATGTTTTTTATATAATTATTTATTCTATTTAGCAAAATAAGTTTTTATTTATTGTTAAAATAATTTTATATAACTAGTAAATATGTTTATGTTTGGGTTTTATCTCCTGTAAAAGTGTTGTAAAATTCATATAAGGAGGTAATTATGGAGTTTATTGTTTTTGAATTTAATATAGATAGAATTTGTAACGAAAGAGATATAGAAAGGTTTAAAGGATTCTTTAGTAGTACTTTTAAGGATAATATTAATTTTCGTAATCATAAAGATAAGCGTTCTTTTAATTTTCCTAAAATACAATACAGATTATTTGATAACGGAAATTTAGGTATTATTCTAATGCCTAATTTACATAATAAAAATGAATTAATAAACAAAATTTTTCATCTAAAAAATATTAATTTAGAAAATGCAATCTATGAAATTAAAGAAATAAATTATAGTGTTAAAAATGAAGATTTTTCAGTTAAAGATTCTTTATTTAAATATAAATTTAAAACTCCTTGGATTGCTTTATGTGAAAAAAATTATGAAAAATATTTAAATAATACTTTAGATTTAAATGAAGTGCTTAAAAATAATTTATTATCTAATTTTAAAGGATTAGGTATAACTTTAAATAAAGAAATACTTGTTAATGGAGATTTTCAACCTAAAAACATTACTTTAAAAGATATTGATTACACTATCTTTTATGGTGAATTTGTTACCAATGTGGACATTCCTAATGGATTAGCTCTAGGGAAAAGAAAAAGCATTGGTTATGGTGTAGTAGAAAAAATCTAATTAAAAATCCACACTATGTTAATTATAGTGTGGATTTTTAATTATAACAAATTTTTTCACTAATTTTTTGCACATTTTTTATTTTACAATTGTTATACATTAGATAGTGTAAAGTTTAATATGAAAAAATAGGTTAGATATTATTTTGAAAATATTATTTTTAAAAACTATCAAAGATTATTTTTAGGTACAACAAAAAGACCTTCTATGAGAAGATTTTAAAAATAT
>NZ_WHJC01000350.1 GCF_009295725.1 Clostridium tarantellae | reverse complement strand
TTGTAATTCTTTTCATATTCTATAATTATCCAAAACACTCTTGACTTGTATATACACCAGATGTAATATATTAGTATAAAGTTTATAAATTCATAAGGAGGAGCAGGAGCTTGTTTGGGCTTAATAGTAGCTATAATAATTGCAGGTAAAAGAAGAAGAGATATGGTAGCTTTAGGTGGATTACCAGCTTGCTTTAATATAAATGAACCAATTATATTTGGTATGCCTTTAGTATTAAATCCAATATATGCAATACCATTTATTTTAACACCTGTATTATTAACAATAATATCATATTTATCAATTTCATGTGGATTAGTTTCACCAGTAATAGTAGCAACTATTCCTTGGACTACTCCACCAATTATTGGAGGTTTCTTAGCAACTGGATCCATTTCTGGAGCTGTATTAGCTGCTGTTAACTTAGTAGTTTCAGTAGTTATTTACTTACCATTTGTTATAGCCGCTGAAAGAATTGATGCTAAAAGAGAAAAAGAAGCAACTAAATAATAAAAATTATAAAGAGAACATAAATATAAACAGCTAGAAATTTCTAGCTGTTTAAAATTATACAAAATAAAATTTAAGGAGGAGTTAATTATGACAGATGTAAAAAAATCAGTGAAAATAGTTACTATAGGTGGTGGCTCAAGTTATACTCCTGAACTAGTTGAAGGATTTATAAAAAGATATAATGAATTACCAATAAAAGAATTATGGTTAGTAGATATAGAAGAAGGAAAAGAAAAATTAAATATAGTAGGAAATCTTGCCAAAAGAATGGTGAAAAAAGCTGGTATTGATATGAAAATACACTTAACTCTTGATAGAAGAGAAGCTTTAAAAGATGCAGATTTTGTAACAACTCAATTTAGAGTAGGACAATTAAAAGCAAGAATAAAAGATGAAGGTATTCCACTATCAAAGGGATTAATTGGACAAGAAACTAATGGAGCAGGAGGTTTATTTAAAGCCTTAAGAACTGTGCCTGTAGTATTAGATATAGTTAAAGATATACAGGAGTTATGTCCAAATGCTTGGTTAATTAATTTTACTAATCCAGCTGGAATAGTTACAGAAGCAGTTTTTAGATATACAAACTTTAAAAGATATATAGGATTATGCAATGTACCAATAGGAATGAAAAATGGAATAGCTGATGCTTTTAAAGTTGATAAAGAAAGAATAACAATGGATTTTGCTGGACTTAACCATATGGTATATGGATTAAATGTTTATCTTGATGGACAAAAAGTTACAGAAGAAGCTATTGAAAAATTTATAAATTCATCTATTACAATGAAAAATATAAAAGATATTCCGTTTAATGGAGACTTTGTAAGGAGTTTAGGAGTTATTCCTTGTCCTTATCATAAATATTATTATAAAACAAAAGAAATGTTAGTAGAGGAATTGGAAGCTTTTAAAGATGGTAAAACAAGAGGAGAAGTTGTTAAAGCTTTAGAAGATGATTTATTTACCATATATAAAGATGAAAATTTAGATATAAAACCACCTCAACTTGAAAAAAGAGGAGGTGCATATTACAGTGATGCTGCTTGTAATCTTATAAACTCTATATATAATGATAGAAAAGATATACAAGTTGTAAACACTTTAAATAATGGTGCAATAAGAGATTTTGAAGATAATGATACTGTAGAAGTAAGTTGTGTTATTACTAAAGAAGGACCAAGACCATTAACAATGGGACATTTACCTATTGCTGTTAGAGGATTAATTCAGCAAATTAAATCATTTGAAATTTTAGCTGCCAAAGCAGCAGTTAAAGGGGATTATAATTCAGCTTTACAAGCACTTGTTATAAACCCATTAATACCTTCAGATGACTTAGCTAAAGAAATTCTTGATGAAATGATGGAAGCTCACAAAGATTATTTACCTTTATTTAGAAAGTAGGGATTTTAATGACAAGATTAATAGTAAATGCTGATGATATGGGTTTTAGTTTAGGGGTTAATGCTGGAGTTATAGAAGCCTACAAAAGGGGAATAGTTACATCTTGTTCAATAATGGCAACTATGCCAGGCTTTGAAGATGCCATAGAAAAATTAAAGGATAATAAAGGGTTAGGTACAGGGGTACATCTTACATTAAGTTCATATGAGCCTTTATTAAAAGGTCATAAAACCATAGTAGATAAAAATGGCAAGTTTTATAAATATGTTACAGAAGAAATTGCAAAAAACTTTGATGAAGAAGAAATTCTTAAAGAATTTACTGCTCAAATAGAAAAAGTTTTATCAAGTGGAATTAAAATAACTCATTTTGATAGTCATCATCATGTGCATCAATTACCGCAATTAAAAGGAGTTATGCAAAAATTAGTAGATAAATATAAATTGCCTATTAGAGGTGGAATAAATTACAAATTAGAAAATGCTGTAGTAATACCAGTTTTAGATTCTTTTTATAAAGAGGGTGTATCAATAGATTATTTTAAAAAAAATATAGATAAATTTAAAGAATTAGGTACTTCAGATTTAATGACACATCCTGCTTGGGTTGATGATGTCTTATTAAATTCTACGTCTTATGCTATTGATAGGATAAAAGAGTATGAGGTTTTAACTTCTGAAAAAGTATTAAAAATTCTAAAAGAAAATAATATAGAATTAATAAGTTATGGTGAACTTTAGGAGGAAAAAATTATGGATGAAAAAATATTAGAAATATCATTTCAAATAATAGCATTTGCAGGAAATGCTAGAAGTATTGCTACAGAAGCCATTAGAGAAGCAAAAAGTGGAAATATAGAACAAGCTAAAGAATTACTTAAACAATCTAAAGAAGAAATGCATGAAGCACATAAATTCCAAACAGAGCTTATTCAAAAAGAAGCTGCTGGCGAAAAATATGATATAGGAGTTCTTTTAATTCATTCACAAGATCACTTAATGAATGCTATTACTTATCAATCTTTAGCAGAAGAAATAGTTGATTTATATGAAAGATTACTAGAGAAAAACTAATTTTAAAATATGAATGTAAAATATAAAAGTTTAACATATTGTTAAATATTCTTTTTAATAATATATAAAGCGTAAAAGCCATAGTTTTTAAAATTAAGGAGATTAGATAGTTTTGTATAAAAATAAATCTATCTGCTCTCCTTAAAATTATGGCTTTTTTAATTTTATTAATGAATATTGAACTATTTAATCC
>NZ_WHJC01000349.1 GCF_009295725.1 Clostridium tarantellae | reverse complement strand
TTCCTATTCTATCACATTTATTTTAATTGTCAAACTATTTGCAAATTCAAATATTTGCACATTAAATGTTTTCATCTAATATTTCTTTAAATATATAAAAAAACTCTAAAAATTAAAATTAATTTTTAGAGCTGTATAAATTTATATATTTTTATGTTCTTTTAACCAACTAACATTATCTCCTCTACATATATCAACTGTAAATCCTGCTTTTTTAATTCTAGATTCTATACATATTTTACATTCTGCAGCTTCATCTCCAATAGAAAGTTTACCATCATATAATGAATATTTATTTCTAACATTAATAGGTGATAGATTGGGCATAACAACATTAGCACCTGCTTTTATACCTTTTTCTCTTCCATTAGAATCTATACTTCCTAATGCTGTTGTAGCTGGCAATAAAACTTCTGGAAGTAATAATCGAACTAAAGCTAACATTATTATTGTTTTTTCTAAGGTTCCACCTTTTTCATTTTTTAAAGGAGTATCTTTATGAGGTATAAAAGGACCTATTCCACACATATGAGGTTTAAACTCTTTTAAAAAAAGCAAATCTTCAACTAAATTTTCATTAGTTTGTTCCGGTATTCCTACCATAAAACCAGCTCCTACTTGATATCCTATTTTTTTTAAATTTTTTAAGCATTGTATTCTATTTTTAAAACTAGAATTTGGATGTAATTTATTATATAATTCTTTAGATGCTGTTTCATGCCTTAATAAAAATCTTTCCGCTCCAGCTTCAAACATTTTTTTATAAGAATTAAAGCTTCTCTCTCCAATAGAAAGTGTTACTACATTTTGGGGATATTTTTTTTTAATTTTTTTTATTATACTCACCATTTTTTCATCAGTAAAATAAAAATCTTCTCCTCCTTGAAGTACATAAGTTTTATATCCTAGCTTATCCCCTAAATCTACACACTCTAATATTTGTTCTTCTGTTAATCTATATCTTTCAGCTTTTTTATTTTCAGCTCTTATTCCACAATATAAACAATTTTTAGAACAATAATTAGTGAATTCTATTAATCCTCTCATGTATACTTTATTGCCATAATTATCAATTCTAATTTCATTTGCTTTTTCAATTAAATACTCTTTATCTTCATTATTTAAATTATTTAAAACAAATAATAACTCTTCTTTATTTGCATTATTTTCTTTATATAATTTATTTATTATATCCTTAACAATCATATACTACACCTCAATTATAATTAATACTTTTTTCTTTATAATAATTTTTATAAATAATCATTGTCAAGTTAATTTGCTTTATATGTAAATTAATGATTTTTCTGTATCTTTTATTTTGTTCATATTAACAAAATAACTTTTAACTTACTATAATAATATTATTAAAAATTAAAGGAGATTAGATTTATGAATAATTTAAAACTCTCTCCTCCTTGGCAAACTTTAAGAAATAAAATTTTTAATACTATAGGACAAAGTCCTTGTATATATATTAGTGAATTAATACCCTATAATGCTAATTATATGATTAAAATCACTGTAAAATTTAATGATATTGCTAAAGCATTAAGAACCATACTACCCAAATATTATATATTTGGAAATATAAAAGTATTTATATTAATATTCAATTGTACTAATAAAATAGTTGAATTCAATGCAACTTCTGAATATTCCCTTAAAGATGTATCAAATCTTTTCAGCATATCTTTGAAAAATAATCCTCTTTTTAAAGGTACCATTATATCTGAAACTCCACCTCTTTTTACTAAGCAATATTCTGGTGAAGTTATAGTGATTATAGATAAAACAATAATACAATTTTATAATGATGATTTAAGTGATTTCTGTCAAAACTTTAACGAAGTAGCTTCTAAAGTTTTTTCCTCTATATTAATTAAAAATTTTCCTAGTACAAAAAAAACTACTTTAATAAAAGTTAATTTTACAACCTATGATTATAATTGCTTAAAAAACAAAAAAATTATATAACATTAAAAATTTAAAATTTCATATTTTTAATAAAAAAACTATGAAATTAGATTTAAATTATCTCTATTTCATAGTTTTTAATAATTTTTTTATTTGTACTATATTTTTAACAATTATTTAAAGTATAATAATTATTATGCTTTTAATAGGAGGTCGCTATGAAAAAAAGAATGAAACTATTTATAATCACTCCATTAATTATAATTTTAATACTTATATTTTCTTCTATAGGTATATATGATTATTTCTTTTACCCTAAAACACCAGTTGTTTCAACAAGTACTAATATAAAATTAGATAACTGGAATTTATTAAAAAAGTTCTTTCCAACAGGATTTAATTTATCTTTTAAAGAATTGTCTGCTGAATCAAATACTATATTTTCTCAAGAAGAATTAACAGATTTAGCTATTGCTATTATAAATGAAATGCCTGAAATAAAAAAATATATTACTGGGTTAAGAGTTGACATAGAAAATAATCATATTAATTTATATTTTCATATAAATTATAAAAATATTCCTTTAGAAGCTAAACTTATATTTTCTTGTAAAGCTGAAGATGGAAAAGGAATTTTTCATTATGAAGATGGAAAATTTGGATTTATACATATTCCTAAAAATCTAATTTTTCAAAATGTTCATAATAATTCTTTCGTACAATTTAATAAAGAAAATGGTGATATCATACTTTCCTTTGAAACTATTAAACAATTAGATGTAAAAAATCTTCAAATATTAAATAATGATTTAGTCATTAACTTTAAAGGAACTATACGATTTTGGGATTGGTTAAAAAATAATAAAGCTACTTAAATACAATAAAAAGCTTCTTTTATAATTAAATTTATTTAAAAGAGGCTTATTTTTATATTTCATAATTCTTTATCATGTAATACTCCTTTTATTCCTTTATATAATACTTTACAATCTATGCCTAAATATTTAGCATAAAAATACATCATAGGACTTCTTAATCTTCCTCTAGAACAGCCAAATATTATTTTATTTTTTTTATTATTAGATAAATTAATTAATGTTTCTTTAATAAAATTTTTATTTTTATAAATTCCTAAAAATATAATAAAAAATGCCAATGGATAAAATTTCTTAATAATTTTATGTTGTTTTTCATTTATTATTGGAATATTGCAGGAAAATAAAGGCATTAATTTATATTCTGTCTTAGTTCTTACATCTATAGTAACCTCTGTTCTGATA
>NZ_WHJC01000348.1 GCF_009295725.1 Clostridium tarantellae | reverse complement strand
TATTTTTAAAATCTTCTCATAGAAGGTCTTTTTGTTGTACCTAAAAATAATCTTTGATAGTTTTTAAAAATAATATTTTCAAAATAATATCTAACCTATTTTTTCATATTAAACTTTACACTATCTTCTAAAATTATATATAAATTAAATTACATATCAATTATTTCATATCCTTTAAACATTCTAATAGTTCAGGATTTTCTTCAAGGATTCTATGATACTCTTGAAGTGAATATTCTGCCATTCTTTTTTCATGAAAACACTTATTTTTTTTTGAAATTATATTAATTCCATTTTTATCATAGCACCTAGCATAACATAAGTTACAAAGTCTAACTGCCCAGCAATCCTTACAGTCTACTATTGATTTATCATTATATTCTTTTATATACTTTTCACGGATTAAATCAAAATTAATTCCATCATTTACATTACCTAATTTAGGGGCCTGTCCAATTTGTTCACAAACATGAAAATCTCCATTTGTTGTAACAAATAACTTTCTACTCCCCGGAACGCAACATCCGTTAAATGAATAATATGAAATAGGTTCATTAGAAAGTTGTCTATTTTGAATTTTTAAAAATGCTCTATGATTATTATTAGTAGAAAATAATTTTTTATCAGAAGGTTTATCTTTTTGCCAATTTTGAATTGGATTCCAATATTTAAGTGCTTCATCATTAGAAAGATTTTGTTTTGTTTTTATTTCAGAATTATCACCATAATCTACATAACTATACATAATAGTCATATCTGGATAAATATAAGGACAGGTGTCAATAAAATTTTGTATTCTATTAAACTTTTCATCGGTATATGGGTCTGCTACGACCATATTAATTAATATTTGTCCAAGTTTCTTTTCTCCATATGCTCTAGTTAAGTTGGCAAGCCCATCAATTGCTAATTTATGTGTTCCTTTATTGTCAATAGTAACTCTATTTTGATCGTGCGTTTCCTCATCACCATCAATACTGCAAACTACAGAAAAATTTGGTATTGATGCAAAGTAATTAGCTTTTTCTTGCGTCATTAAAGTTAAATTTGTTGTAATTGAATAAAAAATATTATTTTTGATATTTTTTGATTGCACATAATCAACGCAAGCCGTAATTAAATCAAATTGAATTAATGGCTCCCCCCCATAAAAAGTAAGATAAAAATCTTCTCCTTTTGCATGTTCAATACCATAATCAATAGCTTTTTTAGCTATATTTATATCCATATCATATTTTCCTTCAAAATTTCTAAATTTACCATTTTCATCTTGATAAATACAATATTTACAACGTAAATTACATTTTTCTGTTAATTCTAATGTAACCTGATTAAGATTATTATTTATACTATATTCCAATTGTGTTGTTTGAGGGCCTATCATTTCAAGTAAAGGAACTGCCTTCATTATATTTTCAACATTTATGGCATTTTCAAGTATATTCAATGATTTTAAAAGTTTACTTTCATCTATATCTAACTCTAATAAACTATCAATAGAGTTAGATTTCTCTAAACAATGTATAATTTGATAGACTAATTTTTCACATTCTAAAACTTTTCCTGTTCCTAAATCATAATAATAATATTTATTGTTTGTTTTAAATGCTTTTCCTAATCTACTAAAAGATTGTTTATTCTTTATATTTTCAATAAACTCTTTATAATAATTAAAATCTTTAGTTGTTATTTTTTGATTAGTCATTTTACCACATCCTCTATGTAATTACCATATTTTCTTTATATTACCATTTTCGCGAGGGTTGTAAATATATTTTGGTAAATTTGTATTATTTTATATAAAATAGTAAATTTTTAAAAAGTAACTTCTACTTTTTATTAAACAGAAGTTACTTATGTAAATAGTTGTACATAATTAAAATGATACTTGTACCTAACATATTAAGGAGGATTTTAATTATGTCAAAAAAATTTATGGTAATGGTTCTAGAAAAAGTATAGATAATAGGAAAAGATATAAGTTTTCCGGAGAATATAGGAATATTAATAGAAGAGCCGGCATTCATTCCAGAGTATACTGCATTTAAAAATTTAATAGGTGATTCTGAAATTGAGCAAGCCTTATTAGTAGTTTGGTTAGATCCTAAAAATAAAAAGTGTGTAAAAAAGTATTCTTTAGGAATGAAACAAAAATTAGGAATTGTTCAAGCTATAATGGAAGATCCTGAAATACTGATTTTAGATGAACCTATGAATGCATTAGATAATGATAGTAATGAAAGAATAAGGAATCTATTATTAGGATTTGAAGAAAATGGGAGAGTATTTATTAATCAAAAATTAACAGTATTGATTACTGTAGGTGTTAGTACTGTTAATTCAAGAAGTACAAGTTGGAATGAATTAAATGCTTATATAACTAATGTGAAAGATTCTATACTAAAAACTGAAGAAATACATTTATTTTATTCATTAAGATGGCAAATTGAGTTAATGTTTAAGATTTGGAAATCTCTTTTTAAAATTAATAAGATAAAAAAAGTAAAAATAGAACGCTTTAAATGTTTTAGAAGATAAAAATAAAGAAATAAGTAATTATAAATCCTTTGATAAAATTATAGAATATTTTCCTATAATAAGGCGAGAATTTTTTCGTGGTGAAGTAGCTATCACTGGTATTTTAAAAAGATTAATTTCTATTATAATCAAACTAGGCTTAAAATCAAATAGAAAGGGTAGAAAATCAACCAAAAAAATATTAGATTTAATAAATATATCAGATACTGTACTTATAAAATCAGTAATTTAACTGTTAATATCCTAACTAATTTGTATAAATATTACAAATTATAGCTAGGCTTTATTAAGTGAACCCAAAAAACGAAATTTTTCATATTTTTGAGAAAATTCAAGCTATCTTAGGATTAAATTGTAAATTGCCTCTCCTAAAATAGCTATTTAATCAAATTTACTTTTATTGGCTCTCTTAGCCTGATGGCTATGGGTCTCCACCCTATAAAAAAAAGAAATTGAAGGTTGCTATACTTTAAAAGTAGAGATTGGCGATAAATTAGCTGCATTATCGAAGTACTTAACATTAGCCCAAAAAGGTATCATAATCAATATTGATTATGATACCTTTTTTGTATTAATGAATACCACAGGTTTTACCTGTGGTTCTAAAAAGCTTATAGCTATGAGTAGAAAAAAATAAAACCTCCGATGTAAAATAATAGTAGGTTTGCCGACCAAAACTTAATTTTACAAGGA
>NZ_WHJC01000347.1 GCF_009295725.1 Clostridium tarantellae | reverse complement strand
ATATAAAATTAAAAAGATATATTTAAGTAAATTAAAAATTAAATTAAAAAATAGAAGGATTACCTTTTGGGTTAATCCTTCTTAAAGATTAAATATTAATTACTAACTGCATTTAATGTTAAATTGTAATTATAATGGTAAGTATGAGAATACTCAAATATTACACTACTTTCTAATTTAGTTATTTGTTCTATGTGTAATAATGGTGCATAAAAATCTAGCCCTAAAGCATCTTTTATTTTATCTGTAGCTATAACTGCTTCTATTGAACGATGAGCTACAGCTATTTTGTGTCCACACTTCTTTTGAATATATTCATATAAAGAACCTTTACAATGGTCTTTTGATAAATCTGGAAATAATTTAGCAGGCATATATGTTATCATATAAGATATTTGTTCATCATTAGCTATTCTAACCCTAACTATTTTCCAAATTTCATCACCAGTTTTTATTTTAAGTTGTTTAGCTATAAATTCATCAGCTCTCATAATTGCAAACTCTTGCAAAACATTTTTCACCTGAAATCCTTTTTGTTTTATTTCATTGGTAAAACTATTAATTACAGATATATTATCATTTATTTTACAACCTAAAACAACACTACCTAGTCCTTTGTGCTTTACAATACGCCCTTCTTTAACTAAATTATTTAGTGCAGATCTAACAGTCATTCTTGTAACTTCAAACATTTCACATAATTGATTTTCAGAAGGCAATAAATCTCCTTCTCCTAATTCTTTTGACTCAATAAGCTCTTTTAAATAATTTTCTATTTGTTTATATTTTGGTTCTTTCATGCTTTACCCCTACTTTTTTAAATGATAAAATAAAAATTTGAATTTCTTAATAATTTAAAGATATACTTTTTAGTTATTATAGTCAAGATGTATATACAAGTTTTGTATATTAATTTTCTAATTCCCCTAAAATTAAGTTTATAGATGTACCTTTTTTAATTACTTCAGCTGGTGAAATAGATTGATTAATTATTAATCCCTCACCTTCAAAACTTGCTTTTAAACCTATTGAATCTAAAACTTTTTTAGCATCTTCTTTAGAATAACCTTTAAAATTTGGTACTACAATATCATTATTATCATTTACTTTTTTATCTGTAAAAACACTTATCTCATCACCCTTATATACAATAGATCCAGGTCTAGGACTTATATCTTTTACAAACTTACCATTACTTTCTATTAAAACTTTCATTCCTAGTTCCTCCAATAATTTTCTTGCTTTTTCAACCTTTTTACCTCTAATATCTGGAACTATAACATATTCTTTTAAATCTGTTATTTTAGTATCTGAAGGATTCATATACTTAAATATATTAACAAAAAGTTCACTAGCATAAGGGGCTGCAACTTCACCACCAAAATATTGCCCATTTTTAGGATTGTCTATTGATATCATTATAGATACCTTTGGATTATCATATGGCGCAAAGCCAACAAAGGAAGATACATATCCTATTTTATCATCATAGCTACCTGTTTCAGAATTTACCTTTTGTCCTGTACCAGTTTTTCCAGCTATTCCATATCCTTCTATTGAAGCTCTGTTTGCCGATCCTTCTCTTACTGTTTTTTCTAAAACTCCTCTTACTTTTTCTAAAGTAGAAACTTTAATAGGTAATTCGTCAATTAGAGGTGAATAAATATCATCTATTACTCTAATGCCATCATCATTAATATGACTTATTTCTTTTACAACATGAGGTTGAATAATTTTCCCTCCATTAGCAACAGAATTTAATGCAACCATAAACTGAATTGCATTTACTGTATCAGTTTGTCCAAAAGATATAGTAGCTAAATCAACTGCATTAATAGAGTCAAGTTCCTTTATTATTCCTGGTGTTTCTCCTGGTAAGTCTATAGCTGACTTATTTCCAAATCCAAAAGCTTCAATGTATTTATTTAACTTTTCTTTTCCAAGGTTAGCTCCCATTTCCATAAATGCTACATTACAAGATTTCTCCATAGCTTGTGAAAAATTTATTGTACCATGTCCTCCATCCTTCCAACATTTTATTTTTCTATCTGCAACCTTTAATTCACCTGAACAATAATATGTTTCATCGCCTCCAGCTACACCTTCTTCTACAGCTGCCACAGCAGTTATTATTTTAAAAATTGATCCAGGTTCAAAAGAATCTGATACCGCTCTATTCCTCCACATTTTTTGTATTTTATCTGAATCAGTTTTTCCTTTGAAAATTTCATATCCTTGTTGAGGGTTATTAGGATCAAAATCTGGTTTATTTACCATAGCTAAAACCTCACCATTATTAGGGTCCATTACAATAACCGTTACAGCTTCTGGATTATGGTCTTTTACTGCTTTTTGTGCTATTTGTTCTGCAAAAAACTGTATTTTTTCATCTATTGTTAATATGAGATCTTTTCCATCAACTGGTGCTGAATATTTAGACACTGCATAAGGAAATTCTCCACTTCCACCATCCATTTCTGTTATTTTCATTCCTGGTATTCCTGCAAGTGTACTATCATATTCAAGTTCTACTCCATTTAATCCAACTCCATCTAAATTAGTATTTCCTAATAAATGAGCTAAAAAGTTATTATTAGGATAGTATCTTTTAGTATCTGTAAGAACAACTACTCCATCAATTTTAAGCTCTTTAATTCTATCTGCTTCTTTTTTTTCTACGCTTCTTGCTAATACTGCTGCTGGTACTAACTTTCCATCTTCACCTTTTATAGTTAATTTATTTTCAACTTCATCCACATTCATACTTAAAATCTCTGCTAATTGTTTTGCAATACTAACTATTTCTATATTTTTCTTTTTTGCATACTTATCTATTGTACGTAAGTTTAAATCAACTCTATACACATTAGCGCTAACAGCTAATTCATTTTGATTTCTATCTAATATGTTTCCCCTTTTTCCAAGAAGTTGGATTTCATTTGTCCATTGTTCCTTTGCCATATCAGAATATTTATCTGCTTTAAAAATCATTATCCAGCCTAATCTTAAAACTAAAGCTGCTATAAGAAAATAAGTAATACATAGAATCCCTAATACTCTTCCTTTTTTTAAAGCACTTTTTCTTTGTTTCTTTTTTTTAAGCTTCTTCACTTTTTTTCTACCCCTCCACCATTAAATTAACAGTTAAAGATACCTAATACTTTTAAAATCACTTTAAAATATGTAAAATAATAGGTCTTATGCATAAATTATATACATATATAGTAATATAA
>NZ_WHJC01000346.1 GCF_009295725.1 Clostridium tarantellae | reverse complement strand
AAATAAATTAAAGAGGTGATCTATTATGAAAGGTTATTATTTGATGCCTCATCCACCAATAATTGTTTCTGAGGTAGGAAAAGGTAGAGAGAAAGAAATAAATAAAACAATAGAAAGTTGTAAAAAAATAAGTGAAAAAATAGAAGAGTCAGGAGCTAAAACAATTATTATTATAACCCCTCATGGACCTATATTTAGAGATGGCATTGCTATGTTTTACACTGATAAACTTAATGGTAACCTTAGTAAATTTGGTGCTCCACAAGTTAAGCTCTCATATAAAATAGATAAAAGTTTAAGTGAAAGTATAATTAAAAATGCTGTTGATAAAGGAATTACCATAGTTCCTTTAGATGAAGAAATGGCAAGGAAATATAAGGTTTCATTGGAATTAGATCATGGGGCTATGGTTCCTTTATATTTTGTAGGTAATGAAGATAAATATGAATTAGTTCATATAACTTATGGAATGCTTTCACCTATAGAGTTATTAAAGTTTGGTACAGCTATAAAAAAAGCTGTGGAAGATATTAAAACTGAAGCTGTATTTATTGCATCAGGAGATTTATCTCATAGATTAAAGGAAGAAGGGTCTTATAGTTATAGTCCTTTTGGGAAAAAATTTGATAATAGTCTAATAAATATATTAACATCAGGAAATTTAGAAGAATTATTTAATATGAATAATCATTTGATTAGAGAAGCTGGAGAATGTGGATTAAGATCTTTATATATTTTAGCAGGGGCTATTAATTCAACAAAAGTTAAGGGAGATTTATTGAGCTATGAAGGGCCTTTTGGAGTTGGTTATGCAGTAATTGATTTTCATACAAATAGTAATGATGAGTTATTTAAAAAAATTCATAATATAAAAGAAGAAGAACATAAAAAAAGAATGAAAATAGATAATCCTTATACAAAATTAGCTAGAAAAAATTTAGATAATTATTTTAATAAAGGTGAAATAATAGATTTAAAAACTATTGAAAATGAAGAATTAATTAATGATAAAAAAGGTGTATTTGTTTCCTTAAAAATAAATGGAGAACTTAGAGGATGCATAGGTACTATAGAACCAACAACTAGTTCTATAGCAGAAGAAATAATAAAAAATTCTTTAAGTGCTGCTTTAAATGATCCAAGATTTTTACCTTTAAGAAAAGAAGAGTTGCTAGAAGTAGATATTTCAGTAGATTTACTATATCCAGCAGAAAAAACAACTTTTGAAGAATTAAATCCTAAAGTCTATGGAATAATTGTAACTTCAGGAAGGAAACGAGGATTACTACTACCTAACTTAGAAGGAGTTGATAATATAAAACAACAGATTTCAATTGCTCTTGAAAAAGGAAATATATCTTCTAATGAAAATTATTCCATAGAAAGATTTATGGTTAAAAGATTTTCTGAGGTAGATAATAATGAATAAAGAAGCATTATTTTATAAAAAAGAAGGTAATAATATAAGATGTGAACTTTGTCCACATAACTGTCTAATTAGTGAGGGAAGAACTGGAATATGTAATGTAAGAGAAGTAAAAAAAGATTATGAAGGAAATTTAAAATTATATACACTTAATTATGGAGAAATTACATCAATGTCTTTAGATCCTATAGAAAAAAAGCCTTTGTATAATTTTTATCCAGGATCTTATATATTATCTATAGGTTCTTTTGGATGTAATTTTAAATGTACATTTTGTCAAAATTTTAGTATTTCTCAATATAGAGCTAAAAGCCAGTATATATCTGCAAAAGATATGTGTGATACTTCTTTGAATTTAAAAAATAATATGGGATTAGCTTTTACTTACAATGAACCTACTATTTGGTATGAGTATGTTTTGGATGTTTCAAGAATGATTAAAAATTTAAATAAAAATCATAAAATAGTTCTTGTAACTAATGGATATATAAATGAAGAACCTTTAAAGAGATTATTACCTTATGTAGATGCTTTAAATATTGATTTAAAAGGTAATAACAAATATTATAAAGATATTTGTTTTGGAACTTTAAATGAGGTGAAAAACACTATAAAAATATCTAAAGAAATGGGATGTCATATAGAAATAACTACTCTTTTAGTACCAAAATTTAATACAGATGATGAAACTATTAACCATATAGGAAAATTTTTAAAATCCATAGATGAAGATATTCCTATTCATTTATCTAGATATTTTCCAAGATATAAGATGAATGAAGAATTAACTTCTTTAGAGCAAATGAAAAAATCTTATAGGATTTTAAAAAAATATTTAAAAAATGTATATTTAGGAAATTTAACTGTGGAAGAACTTAAAATTTGTACTGAATAGTTGCTCTAGAGTATTTAATTTATTATTTTAAATAAGGATTAAATACTCTAGAGTAATTTTTTGGAAATATATTGTATTTTATTTACAAAAAATATAATATATAACTTATAGGTGGTTAGTTTGTGAAAAGGTGGGGGGAATTATGGGAATAATTTATTTTCTTATATCAATTATGGCTACAACAATAGGTGCTATGGCAGGAATAGGTGGAGGGGTAATAATAAAACCAATTTTAGATGTTATGGGTGATTTTACTATTTCAACTATAGGGATTTTATCATCTTTTACAGTTTTTTTTATGGCTATAGTATCTATAATAAAACAAATAAGATATAATGTTAAATTAGAAATTAGAAAAACTATATTTATTGGTATAGGTTCTATAATTGGAGGTATAGTTGGTGAAGAGATATTAATAGAAATAATGAACTTTTTACAAAATGATATTCTAGTTACTATAATACAGAACTTTATTTTAGCTATTTTATTGATTTTAACATATATATATATGAATAATAAAGAAAAAATGAAAAGTTTTTGTATTCAAAATAGTATAGCTTGTATCTTTATAGGTGTTATGTTAGGTTTCATTTCTTCTTTTTTAAGTATAGGAGGAGGCCCTGTAAATGTTTGTGTACTTACAATATTCTTTTCTATGAATACAAAAGAAGCAGCCATTAATTCTATTGTAACAATATTATTTTCACAAGGTGCTAAATTAGTTTCTATAGCTTTAAAATCAGGATTTAAAGCTTATGATTTAAGTATGTTACCAGTTATGATTATTGGTGGAATATTAGGTGGAGTTATTGGATCTAAATTGAATAAGCAGCTTACTAGTAGTACTATATTAAAAGTGTTTAATTTAGTAGTAATAGCATTGATTATATTAAATATTTATAATATTGTTATTGTATTTATA
>NZ_WHJC01000345.1 GCF_009295725.1 Clostridium tarantellae | reverse complement strand
ATATAATCTATATAATATTATTTTTAAATTATAAGATTATATTAAACTAATAAATTTATTATATACATATTTGACTTTAAATTAAAAGGAGGATTTTTATGAGTACTCATATTGGAGCTAAAAAAGGTGATATTGCTGAAACTATATTACTACCTGGTGATCCACTTAGAGCAAAATTTATTGCGGATACTTTTTTAGAAAATCCAGTATGCTACAATACTGTAAGAGGTATGCTTGGTTTTACTGGAACTTACAAAGGTAAGAAGATTTCTGTACAAGGTACTGGTATGGGAGTACCTTCTATTTCAATTTATGTAACAGAGTTAATAAATGATTATGGCGTTAAAAATTTAATGAGAGTAGGAACTGCTGGAGGTATGCAACCAGATGTTAAAGTAAGAGATTTAATTCTTGCTATGACATCTCATACTGATTCTTCTATAAATAAATTAAGATTTAATGGAATGGATTATGCCCCTTGCGCATCATTTGATTTGTTAAAAACTGCCTATGATACTGCAATTGAAAAAAATCTAAATCCTAAAGTAGGTAGTATTTTAACCGCTGATAGTTTTTATAATGATAATCCTGATGCTTGGAAACTTTGGGCAAAATATGGAACACTAGCTGTTGAAATGGAAACAAGTGCTTTATATACAATTGCATCTAAATTTAATGTTAATGCATTAACATTATTAACTATAAGCGACCATTTATTAACAGGAGAATCAACCTCTGCTGAAGAAAGACAAACAACATTTACCAAAATGATGGAAATTGCTTTAGAAACTGCTGTAAAGCTTTAAGCTTAAAAAAGGAACTTTAAAAATTTATTATTTTTAAAGTTCCTTTTTTAACTTATATTTCTTTATTTATTCAATCCATTTAATTTAAATGCTTTATTAATTTTATTTAATTACATTAAATTTTTTTTATAATATTCATTTTTTGTGAAATATATAAAATCTTTATTAGATAATTCTTTTAATTTTTCCTTAAAAGTTTCTTTTAATGATGACTCTGTAATAATTATAGCTCCTTTGATTTCATTTATAAGAATATATCCATAGACTAATTTAAAATAATCTTCTTCAAATAAATGTTGTTCATTATTACAAAATAAAAGATATTTATTTTTTTCTATATAACATTCATATATATTTTTTTGTATTAAATTTAATTTTTTAATATTATTTAGAGCACATATATTAAATACTAACTCTTTGAATTCTTCTTCTGTTAAATGAATTTCATCGTTTAATATACTTTCTTCTGTAATTCCATAATTATAATTTTTAAAAATTATAATTAATTTATGAATTGCACTAATTAAATAACAAAATGCTATAATTAATATACTTGTTTTAACTGTATAAAACATATTAAAATTTCTCCTCTTTCATATAAAATGTATTTTTTTCTTTTAATTTAATTTTTTTTAGTGCAATTATAAAATTTATTCCATCAATTATTTTTAATTCAATATCTCTATGAAAATTATTTTTTATATTATTTTTTATTATTCCATTAGTTAAAAATATTCCTTTTTTAAAACCTTTCATATCCATATCTGCAATAAAAGCTATTACTTCTTCATTACTTATTTTATCTTCAGTTTCATTTGTTTTTTTATATCCTACTGAAATAGCTCCATCATCACTATAAATTATTATTTCTCCACACTTCCCTTGTACTATATTGCTATACCCCATATTTTCTAAATATTTTATTACTAAATTATCAAAGTCCTTTAATATGTTAATATTTAAAACTTCTTTTTTTTCTTTTTTTATTTGTTGTGATAATTTAATAAATTTATCTAATATTTTATTTATTAAAAATATTCCTATAAAAATTAATAAAATTGTTTTAAAAGACATATTTCATTTTTCTCCTTTTAACTATATATACTGATATAAAATGATTATTGACTTCTTATAAAATAACTATTCAACCATTTATTTTCATTTTTTAAATTTAACTCTAATAAAAATATTTTTTCTCAAAATAAAAAAGTCATGTTTTAAGATATTAAATTATCTTAAAATAATCATGACTTTTTTAATTCTTATAAATTTTCATAGTATTTTTTTAATTATTAGGCAATGAAAAGTTTTCTATATCATAAACTATCCATTTGTTATTTTCATATTTTATTTTAGTAAAAAAAGATTCATTAAAATTTTCTTTCTTTAAATCAATACCCAAAATTTTCTTTTTAACCTCATAACTAACACCAACAACAATATTACCTATATATTCATTGTTTTCAAAATTTATTTCACTATGCTCTAATTTAATTTGTAAATTATCTATAGAATATTTATTTTTTAAAATAAAATATTTTTTTCTTAAAATATTATATATATTATCTCTCACATTATCAGTACAATATTCTATATCTTTTTTTTCCTCTGAATTTAGTGCTTTAAAAACATTTTCATAAAATTCGGTTATAAAATTTTTTATTTCCATATTTAATATATCATTTTTAAAATTCACATCTATTTTTATTTCTGGATAATCTTTTATATAAATATTATCTGTATGTATCTTTCCCCATGGAGTATCAGCTAATACACTTAGTGCTACTGAACTATTTGTGGAAAATGGTCCTATATTTTTAAATTCGTTTACTTTTAAGCCTGAAAATTTGTCATTTATATATACATCTCCATTAGGAAAATTACTTTTTATTGTAACATTTATTGCATCTAAAAATACATTATTTTTTTTATTTTCAGTAACTATAATTTTCTCTGTCTTCTCAACAGTTGAATATTTTGATTTATTTTCTAATTTAATTTCATAAACTCCAGGTACTAAATTATTAATTATTAATAGTCCATTTTTATCTGTTGTTCCTTTTTTAACACCATTTAAATAAACATCACTACCTTCTAAATTAGAATTTACTTCTATATTTAATAAATTAACCTGTAAAAAATATTTATCTTTAAATATTTTTTGTTCTTTTTCTATTTTCAAAGAATAAGCTGATTTATTATCTTCTAAATTACTTACTAAATTATTAATTCTATTCTTATCTTCACTAAAAAAATTAATTAATGGTTTTAAGTCTTTTTTATTTAAATCAACATTTATGTTATTTATTTTAATTAACTTAAATAATTTTCTTTCATTACTATTTTTTAATGCTATATTAATTTCTTTTATTACAGTATTTTTAGATGAATTTATATTATTGTAAGCAAAAACACTGAAGAAAATACTTAAAAAAATTAAAATGATAGCTTGTTTAAAAT
>NZ_WHJC01000344.1 GCF_009295725.1 Clostridium tarantellae | reverse complement strand
AAAATTTAGTATGCTAGTATAAAGTTATATAATACGTTTTCAAAAAAAATTAAAATAATGGAGGAATTTTTATGGCAAATATTTTATTAACTAGAATTGATAACAGATTAATACATGGACAAGTAGGTGTTACTTGGGTTAATCACTTAGGTGCTAATCTTATTTTAGTAGCTAATGATGCTGTAGCTAATGATGAAATTAGACAAGATTTAATGGAAATGGTTGTGCCTGATGAAATACAAACTAGATTTTTTTCATTAGATAAAACTATCAAAGTTATTAATAAAGCTGCCGATAGACAACTTATTTTCTTAGTTTGTGAAACTCCTGAAGACGTTTTAAAGCTTGTTGAAGGTGGAGTTCCAATAAAAAAAGTTAATATAGGTAATATGCATTATACTGATGGAAAGAAACAAATCTCTTCCACAGTATCCGTTGATGAAATTGATTTAGATGCTTTTAGAAAATTAAGAGATTTAGGAGTAGAACTAGAAATTCGTAGGGTTCCTGATGAAAAAGTAGAAGTTGATATTAATAAATTTTTATAAATTTAGAAAGGAGATATACTTATGCTTATACAAGCTCTTTTAATAGCCCTTTGGGCAGGTTTAGCAGGAGTTGATATGTTTGATGGTCTTTTTCATATACATAGACCTATAGTTACTGGTTTTGTTGTTGGATTAATACTTGGTGACATGAAAACTGGCTTAATTGTTGGTGGTACTTTGGAATTAGTTTGGATGGGAATGGTACCCCTTGCTGGTGCTCAACCTCCTAATGTTGTTATTGGCGGTATTATAGGAACTACTATAGCTATACTAGCTGATTTAACTCCAACAGCTGCTATTGGTTTTGCTATTCCTTTTGCCATAGCAACTCAAGCATGTATAACTTTATTATTTACTGCATTTTCTTTAGTTATGAATAAAGCAGATAAATATGCACAAGAAGCTAATTATAAAGGTATAGAAAGAATCAACTATTTAGGTGTTTTAATTGTATTTTTAGTATACTTTGTGATAGCATTTCTTCCAGTATACTTTGGTGCTGAAGAAGCAAAAGTTATTGTGGAAATAATTCCTCAAAAAGTTATTGATGGGCTAGCAATAGCTGGTGGAATGATGCCTGCTATTGGTTTTGCAATGCTATTAAAAATAATGCTAAAAAAAGAATATATTGCATTTTTAGCTTTAGGTTTTACCCTAGCAGCTTATGCTAAATTCCCAATACTAGGAATAGCCATTATAGGTGGTTGTATTGCTCTATACGATTATTATTCTTCTAAAAGAAAAGAAAAGGTTAAACCAATAAGAGTTATAGAGGAGGAGGATTTTAGCGATGGAATCTAATAAAAGTTTAGAAAATTCACCAAAAGAAAAGGTAATAACTAAAAAAGTTATTAATGAAATGATATGGAGATCTCTTTTATTACAAGCCTCTTTTAACTATGAAAGAATGCAAGCTTGTGGTTGGCTATATTCTCTTATTCCCACATTAAGAAGGGTTCATAAAGATGAATATGATTTATCAACAGCTATGAAAGAACATATGGAATTTTTCAATACTCATCCTTTTTTAGTTACATTTATTATTGGATTAGTAGCCTCTATGGAAGAAAGCCATCAAGATAGATCTACTATTAGATCAATAAAAGTTGCAACTATGGGACCTCTTGGAGGAATAGGTGATGCTCTATTTTGGTTAACACTTTTACCTATTTGCTCTGGTATAGGTGCTTCATTAGCTATACAAGGAAATATTGCTGGTCCTATAATTTTCCTTGTATTATTTAACACAATTCACTTTATAGCAATCTTTGGATTAGGACACTATGGTTACAATACTGGAGTTAAAGCCATAGCTTCTTTAAAAGAACAAACTAAAAATATTTCACATGCTGCCTCCATACTAGGATTAACAGTTGTAGGAGGATTAATAGCATCTTATGTTAACTTAAAAACTCCTTTAGTTATAAAAGCTGGAGAAGCTAAAATACCGCTTCAAACTGATATGTTAGATAAAATTCTTCCAAATTTATTACCTTTAGCTTATACCTTCTTAATGTTTTATCTTCTAAAGAAAGGAATTTCTCCAGTAAAATTAATAATAATAACAGTTATAATAGGTATAGTAGGTAAATACTGCTGGATACTATAAAATAAATAAGGTGGTTTTATTATGGTAGATTTAATTATTACAGGTCATGGAAACTTTGCAAGTGGTATGAAAAGTTCATTAGACTTAATATGTGGTAATCAAGAAAATGTCTATGCTATAGACTTCTTAATAGATGATATTCCTGAAATGTTAGAAAAAAACATAAAAGAAATCATAGATAATAGCAATAATGATATACTAATACTTAGTGATTTGTTAGGAGCCACTCCTTTTAAAACTTCAGTATTACTTTCTAATACATATAAAGATAAAAATATAATAGTTATAGGTGGTACAAATTTACCTATGGTTATAGAAACTTCAATATTACTAAAAACTTCTTCCTTAGAAGAGTTAAAAGAAATAGCTCTTAAGTCTGGAGTAGCAGGTATCTCAGAATTTAAAATAAAAACTGAAAAAAATAATTGTCAATGTGATGATGGCATATAACTTTTTAAGCTTTTCAATTACTAAAAAGCTTATATATTAAAAGTTAGCTTAAATCAATTATCTTCTATGAAATAAAATAATGGACTGATTTAATCAGTCCATTTAAATTTTACATTAATAAAAATAGTCTTAAGAAAAATTTACATAAGTATCAAGTACATATTTAAGTATTTAACCAATAAATCTATATAAAGATTACTTAATAACAGTATCCTCAAAAACAGTATTTGCAGTAACCCACTGTTGAAAACGGATTCCTACTACTAAGCTAAACACTCCAAAGGTAATAATAATTAAGAACCACCAAAGAATCCAATGTCCTATTAACTCCTTTGGATCACCTATAAACTTTAACCTTTTACCACATATAACAGTATGCTCACACTTAGCTTCTTGCTCCATACATAAAATCCAAGGATAAGCTAGTCCGAGTGTAACAATACCTAAACTAAGTGTTTTTAAACGATGAATAACGCTATTCTTTAATGTATTATCAAAATATGAATCATACTTTTTCTTGTTAGCTATAATTGTAGAAACTTTTTTCATTTTTTGCCCTCCTTTTAAGTCATATATTACATATAAATTTTTTCATTTCAATTGTACTAAGCTAAATTAATTTATTTACACTAAAATCCTACAAAACCATTTGTAAAAGTATTTATAT
>NZ_WHJC01000343.1 GCF_009295725.1 Clostridium tarantellae | reverse complement strand
ATATATAGGAATGTAATAAGTTTTATTTTCGTCTAATTTAGGTAAAGTTAATGTGAAGTTATAACCATCATCTATTCCATTAAAAGTGGTATCTTCAATATCTATTTCATTTTTATTTTCATCTCTAAATGAAATATCTGGTGAGTTTAATGTATAAAGATATTTTTTTACGTTAACATTAACTAGGGTTTTGTCTTCTTTAAAATCTATATTTTTTATTAGATATTCTTCATTATTATTTAATTTTATTTGGGTTTCTCCATGATTATTTAATTTTTTTAATATAAGATTTTCATCATTATTTATTTCAGACTGCATTTTATAAAGTATTGGAATAATAGTAATAGACTTAGTATCTTCCTTTACTCCTGAAAATCTCCAAGAGCTTAATCCTTTATTAGTACTACCAATCAATGCTTCTTTAGAACTACTTGAACCTGTTTTAAAATCTAAAGGCATTCCTTTATCATCTATAACTTTAAATGTTAACTCATACTTTGCAACAGACTTATCTTTATTATTTTTTATTTTAATATTATTTACATCAAACTCTGAATTTATAATAGTGTTAAAAGGACTTGAAATAACATTTATAAATTTAAAGTTATTATCATCATAAGTAAATTCAT
This sequence comes from Clostridium tarantellae, assembly GCF_009295725.1. Taxonomy (GTDB): domain Bacteria; phylum Bacillota; class Clostridia; order Clostridiales; family Clostridiaceae; genus Sarcina; species Sarcina tarantellae. The sequence goes on along the minus strand of NZ_WHJC01000343.1, from coordinate 2,666 downwards.
TATTTAGTTTATATATTTTTTTACCCATGTTTTTAGAATCTAGATGTAAGTTAAATTTGAATTTTTCTGGAGAATATCCTACCCACTCTCCATAAATGTCATTAATTATTAAGTTAATATTTCCTTTATCAAAAGAATCTCTTTCATCAAATACATAAGATGCTAATCCTACATAAGTATTTTTATCTATAAATTCTCCTTTATGAAGTTCATTGTCATATTCTAAATATTTAAAGCCTTTTTTTATTAAAGGAAATAATACTGGTTTATCTTTAAAGCCCTTATCAGATTTTATTTCATAGGCTATAGCAAATTCTACACCATCATAATACATATTTTTAATTGTAATAGAAGTATCATCATATGTTTGTACTAAATTTACATTCTTAGAACCAGCCACATATTTTTCTCCAACACCTAAAGCAGAATTTATACTTTTAAAGGTTGGCCCTATTAGAGGTAATTTTTCTGCATAAACAGGCATAACTCCATTAAAGCCTATAAAACTAGCTATAACTAAGGCTGTAAATCCTGCTGCTTTTATAGATTTTTTTCTTTTCTTCTTTCTTTCTGGTAAATTTTCTAGTGTATTTAAAACATTAACCTTTAAACTTTCTGGCACTTCTATAGAAAAATTCTTTGCTTTTTCCTTTAATTCATTATTAAATTTATTATCATCAAATTTATTCATAAATCTAATTTTCTCCCTTCATTATGGTATAAAGCTTTTGTCTGGCTCTACTTAACCTAGATTTTACTGTTCCTTTAGCAATACCTAAAGTATCACTAATTTCTTCAATAGACATATCTTTAAAATAAAATAACCAGGTGGTTATTTTCAAATCATTATTTAATGCATTTATTGCTTCCATTAAATCTAGATTTTTAATATTATTTTCATAATATTTTTCTTTTATTCTAGAGTCTTCCATATAAAGAATTTTACTATTTTTTCTTATTATGTTATTACATTCATTAATCATAATTCTTGTTAGCCAAGTTTTAAAATACTTTTCATGTTTTAAAGATGTAATATGCTCATAAGCATTTATTATAGTATTTTGAAAAGCATCTTCTATATCATATTCATTATTTAAAATTCCTCTTGCCACAATATATAAAGCATTTAAATTTTCTTGTATTAAAATATTAAAAGCTTCTTTATCTCCTTCAATGGCTAATGTTATATTACTTTTTCTTTTTTCTATAGGTTTATTTTTATATTTATTTCTAAAAAAACCTATATGAAACACATTTGTAGTGTTCATATAATCCTCCTAAAATTTTAATATAGCTATATTATAAAATCTTTTTTCACTTAATTAGACGTACAGCTATATTAAAAGGTTCCCTAATAATAAAAAAATTTAATTATAAATTTAAAAAAATCTTACTGTTAATATTTATAACATTAACAGTAAGATTTTTAAATGGGGAGTAGGGGATTATACTTATATTATAGACAAAATTAAAAAGTTTAAACTTAATTATTAAATAAAAATCTTTATTTATCATATAGTTAATAAATTTCAATAATCTAGTAATAACTTTAAGTCAAAAAAATAGCATTTCAAGACAATTATGATACATAAAACAATAAATATGATATCATTTATTAAAATAATACATATAATAGAAAGGGGAAAATTTGTTATATAATGACTGTATATAATATAATCCGTATTATATGTTTTACTATATTTGGAATATTGATTTTTATAAATTATATAGAAATAAAAGGAGTTTATAAGTACTTAATTATTTTATTTATAATAATTCCTGCTATTTTAATGCAAACATCATTAGCAAAGAACATAAGTAAGAATTTAGAAGAGATTTTTATACCTATGTATACTTTAGTTAGTGTATTACTTATACTTATTTATAGTTATTCAGTAAAGAAAAAATAAAGTTTTAATGCTATTAATTTATTTGAAAGGAGTTCATATAAAATGTTTTTTAATATAGTTCTTTTAATAGGAGCTTTCATATCATTAATTTTATATTTTTCTAATAATACTAAAATTTTTATTTGGAAAAATAATAAGTTTATTAAAAGTCATAATAAAAAATTATACATAAAAACAACAAAGAAATTATTATTATTACAAAGTATTTTTTTTATTATTAGTGCTATAGCTAATTATAATAATTATAGAACCCTTATGATGGTAGTACTTTATGCTATTACTATAGTAGGCTGTTGTCCAACTGTTTTAATGTTAAGAAGAAATAAAAAATTTTAAAATACTTTTAAAATATTTATTGAATATAATGTATAAAGCTTGAACATAATTTAAAATAAAATAAATTAATTGGAGGGATTTTTATGAGTAGTACATCTATTATAATACTTGGATTATCTGGAGTAGTAGCAATAGCAATGGCCATTTGCTACATAGCAATAAAAGTTTCAAATTCAGCAACAAAAGCTGTTGTTAAAGCTAATGAAGAAGAAAAATATTAAATAAATTTATTTTTATGTTTAAATTAAACGTTTTCTAAAAGGTGTCATTAAAACTTATTTTTAATGAAGGAAATTGCAATATTAATAAATTTATTAATAATTTTCATTAAAATACCTAAAGTAACTTGCAAAGAAAATTTATTTTCAATGTTTATGAAAAAAAGACTATATAGGGTTATGTGTAAAATATATTTCATAT
>NZ_WHJC01000342.1 GCF_009295725.1 Clostridium tarantellae | reverse complement strand
GTTTTAGTTGTTATGATTAAACGGAGTATATATTTTGAAAAGTTTATTGGCTAACATATAAAAACCATACCCTACTATTACACCTAACATATTCCATAAAATATCATCAATATGATTAAATGTGCCAGATAAGGTTTGTAGAGCCTCTATGCTTATTCCAAATATTAGTGCCCAAAGCATAGTTTTTAAGAATCTTTTTTGACTATTTAGACAAATTAACGGAAATAATATACCAAATGGAATAAAAAGCAAAACATTATTTAAACCTAGTTCTAACGTAACTAATACTTGTTCTAAACTTGGATTAATCATAATACCTTTAAATGTTGTTTCTATGGTTCTTGAACCATATTCATAAAACATAGAAAAATCACTTGTTCTTATAAGAATAATATCTGTTACTACTAAAACTGCAACAATATATCCTAAGAAAATAAATTCTCCTATACTCTTAGAAATTTTTATTTTTGTATTTTTCTTTGAAAAAAATTTAAATATTAAAAATATTAGATATAAAGGTATGGTTATTATTAAAACTTTGCTTATATTTTGTAAAAAAGTATCTCCTAACATAAAATATAGTGACTTTATCATTGCCTTCCCCCTTATTAACATTTTTGCTATGATAAAAATAATTTATACAATATGAAATAAACTAACCTATTATTCCTTACTTATGAATTTATATATTATTATTTAATGATATTGTACCATAAATTGTAATATTTACTTATATATTTATGTGTATCATAAAACTAAAATTTTATAAGACATAAGTTTAATCCCATCCAAGTAATTATTTTTCTAAAGAATCATAATAATATTCTCATTAACTATAATTTGTGAAATTTAATTGTTTACCTCTAGGTTTTCTTTCTTTGCTTTCATCTTCAACTTTAGGATTTTTATCTTTTATAAAAAATTTAACAGCTACAACTGATCTACCTTATTTAACTTTTTCCCAATTAATTATTATATCAACCTTTTTAGTTTTTTATATTTTACATCTCAGCTACTACTTTTTTTCCTATATGTGGTAAAATATAAGCAAGAAATAGTTTCTATAGGGGGATTAATAAATGCAAAAAAAAAGAATATTTATAAGTGTATTAGTTTTAATTATTTTAATATTAAGTATAATTGGATTTTTAATATTTCAATTTGTTAAAAATGAAAATATTTATTCTAATATTATTAAATCAAATTGGAAAATTGAATTACCAACAGAATATAATGAAATTTATTCAAATGATAGTGGGGATAGCTTTTTAGGAGATGGACAAAGATATCATATATTTGAATATAAGGATACTACTAATATAATTAAATCTTTAAATTGGCAAGAAAATAAAAATATTAATGTAGAATTAAATATACTTAAAATATTATCGAATTTAGATATATCAAGTGAATTTTTACCTGATTTTAAACATGATTACCAATATTTCTCTCAAACTGAGCCTGATTCATCCGAAATATACATTGTTTTTTTTGAAGAATTGAGAAAAGTATATATAATTGAAAACTTTAAATAATTTATACCTTGAATAACATTAAAGTATTTCTAATTAATACTTAGAAATACTTTATTATTTAAAAATATCTCTTTTTATTTAAATGATTTTTTCAAATCATCATAATTTCCTTTTAAATCTTTTAAAATATTTTCATTATATAAAGACTGTGCTTCCAATGTTCTATTATTTGTTTTTTTATTCTCAATAATTTTGTATATTCCTTGACCTCCACCTACAGGAATATAGCAATCCTTATTATCAATTCCTTTCTTTAAAAACATTAATAATTTCTCATCTTTTTTAGGAGTTATATCTAAATCTGCATCCTGTAATATTTTAATTTCATTTTCTTTTATATTTCCTTTTATTGTTTCCAAAATTTTAACAGTACTTATTTTAACTGAAACATTTTTATAATCTCTATTTTCAATAATATCTGTTCCTATAATTTCAACAATTATATCCGAATTAGATTTTAATACTGATAAAGAAGGTATCTCTTCATAGCTTGCATGTGCTTTATCATTTTTTATACTTAATTGGTCTCCTATTGTATTATTATTTTTAATGGAGTCATTTGATTTAATATTAAAGAACAATACCCCAGATATAACTATAGCCCCTAAAACAAAAATAGCAATTATTTTCTTTTTATTCATGTCTTCACCCCTTTTACTTTTAATATTTTCCATACCTATTTAAAAACATTAAGTACTAATAAAATAATTCTAAGTAGTACTTCTTAACATATACATTATTTTTTATAAATCAAAACTTCAGTATTAGTAGTATTATTAACTAAATACAACTCAAAATTGTTTGCATTTATATCTTCCTTTAAATATATTAAAGGACTACTCCCTATTGTAATTTTTTTATCAAAATCATTATAGTTTTCTGTTAAATTTAAATCTTTTAAAATATTTTTTTCAAAAGTAAGTAATAATATAATTGGATAAGTATTTATATAATTATTTGATTTTAATTTTATACTATAATTTAAATCATTATCTAAATTTTTAGTATAAAAGTTAAGTAATGAACCAAATTCAAAATTAGCAATACTTTTAATAATAAAATCAATTCCATCTATTGAAACTTTTTTATTAATATATTCATAATCATTTTTATTTTCTTTTAAATGATAAGAACCTATATTAGGTTCTTCATTTAATCCAGGCCTTTGTACATCTATAAAAAAATCTATATCTATCCAATCTGTACTTTTGGCAGCAATAATAAATTGGGAATATGATCTTATCTTGTCTTTAGATAATTGTTCAGTTAAAATTTCAAAGTTACCTCCACCATAGACAGTATTATTTTTAAGTTTAAAATTTACTGAAATATCTTTATTACTTATAGATGATCCATCCTTACTTGTTATAGAATATTGTAATAATATACATTCTTTAAATAATTGTATGTCTTCTATTTCAATAATATAATTTTCAAAATCTACTATTTTAGGTAATTCAGTTATCCTATTTTCTTTTAAAGATAGACTAGTATCATTTTGAACTCTACATCCAATAAATAACGTAACTAATAACATTAAACATATACTTAAACTTATTTTTCTCACAATTAAAAATCCCCCTTTTTTCCATAAAACAATCCCCATTATTAATTTCATTTTTTTAACATAATATCATACCCTAATTATTCATGAAAAAATAAAAATCATAATAGATATGGCTTAAAATAATGCTTTTCTACAAAAAAAAATTCACCTATTAGGTGAAAAAGTATAGAAAAAAGGATTCAACCCTGTTATTGTT
>NZ_WHJC01000341.1 GCF_009295725.1 Clostridium tarantellae | reverse complement strand
AAAGTAAATAATTAAATTATTAATTATATATAGATCGTAAAGGAGTATGTTTTATGTACAAAAAAGTTGAGTTATCTAAAGGCTTTGTGGGCATGGAAAAAGATGTTGCAAATCTTTGGAGAGAAAAAGATGTAATACAGAAGAACTTTGATATGAATAAAGATGGTGAATATTTTACTTTCTACGATGGACCTCCAACAGCAAATGGAAAACCACACGTAGGACACGTTTTAACAAGAGTTATGAAGGATATTATCCCAAGATATAAAGTTATGAAGGGATACAAGGTTATAAGAAAAGCAGGATGGGATACTCATGGACTTCCAGTTGAACTTGAAATAGAAAAGAAACTTGGAATTTCAGGTAAACCTCAAATAGAAGCTTATGGAGTTGAAAAGTTTGTTACAGAGTGTAAAGAGAGTGTATTTACTTATGTAAGTATGTGGGAAAAGATGACAGAGCAAATAGGATACTGGGTTGACATGGAAAACCCGTATGTAACTTATCATAATCCATATATAGAGTCAGTATGGTGGGCTTTAAAGCAAATGTGGGATAAAGATTTATTATATAAAGGTCATAAAGTTATGCCGTATTGTCCAAGATGTGGAACAGGTCTTTCTTCACATGAAGTATCACAAGGGTATAAAGATGTTAAAGATTTAACTGCTATAGCTAAGTTTAAGGTTAAAGGAGAGAACAATAAGTATATATTAGCTTGGACAACAACTCCTTGGACATTACCATCAAATGTAGCATTATGTATAAATAAAAAATATGATTATATAGAAGCTAAGCAAGGTGATGAAATACTTATACTAGCTAAAGATTTAGCTAATAAAGTTTTAGGTGAAGATTATGAAGTTTTAAAAGAGTTTAAGGGCGAAGAACTTCTTGGAATAGAGTATGAGCAATTATTACCTTTCCATACACCAACAGAAGGTAAAGCTTTTGTAGTTGTTCATGGTGATTATGTAACATTAAGTGATGGTACTGGTATAGTTCATATAGCGCCAGCATATGGAGAAGATGATAACTTAATTGCTAAGCAAAATGGATTAGCATTTATAAACTTAGTTGATTTAAATGGAAATTTTGTTGATGAAGTTGAACCTTGGGCTGGTAAGTTTGTTAAGAAGTGTGATGAGTCAATAGTTAATTATTTAAAAGAAAATAATAAATTATATTCATCAGCTAGACACATGCATTCATATCCACATTGCTGGAGATGTGACACTCCATTATTATACTATCCAAAGGAGAGTTGGTTCGTAAGAATGTCATCTCTAAGAGATAAATTATTAGCTAATAACGATAAGATAAACTGGTATCCAGATAACATTAGAACAGGTAGATTTGGTAAGTTCTTAGAAAATGTTATTGACTGGGGAATATCAAGAGATAGATATTGGGGAACTCCTCTTCCAATATGGGAATGTGAATGTGGTCATAGAGAATGTATAGGAAGTATAGAACAATTAAAAGAGCAAGGTATAGATGTACCAGAAAATATAGAATTACACAAACCATTTATAGATAAAGTTAATTTAAAGTGTGATAAGTGTGGAAAAGAAATGACTAGAACAGCTGAAGTTATAGATTGTTGGTTTGATTCAGGTTCAATGCCATTTGCACAGTTACACTATCCATTTGAAAATAAAGAATTATTTGATCAAAATTATCCTGCTCAATTTATATCAGAAGCAGTAGACCAAACAAGAGGATGGTTTTATACATTATTAGCTATATCAACAGCTATATTTGATAGAAACCCATTTGAAAACTGTATAGTTTTAGGTCATGTTCTTGATAAAAAAGGATTAAAAATGTCAAAATCTAAAGGTAATGTAGTGGATCCATTTGAAGTGTTAGAGTCACAAGGTGCAGATGCTACAAGATGGCATTTTTATACTGCAAGTGCTCCATGGTTACCTACAAGATTTTCTGTGGGTGATGTTGCGGAAACTCAAAGAAAGTTCTTAAGTACTTTATGGAATGTATATTCATTCTATGTTTTATATGCTGATTTAGATAATTTCAATCCATTAGAATATAAAGATTTTATATCAGAAAATGTAATGGATAAATGGATAATGTCAAAACTTAATACATTAGTTAAGGATGTAGATAATCATTTAGAAAATTATAGAATAACTCAAGCGGCTCTTGAAATAGAAGAATTTACTGATGAGTTATCAAATTGGTATGTAAGAAGAAATAGATCAAGATTCTGGTCAGCAGAATTAACAAATGATAAAATAGGTGCTTATGTAACTTTATATAGAGCATTAACTACTTTAATAAAAGTAGCAGCTCCTTTTGTTCCATTTATGACAGAAGAAATTTATCAAAACTTAGTAGTTAACTTAGACCCAAGTGCTAAAGAAAGTTTACATTTATGCGATTGGCCAACAGTTGATGAAAAAGCTATAGATAAAGATTTAGAAGAAAAAATGGATTTAGCTTATAAAGTAGTTAAATTAGGAAGAAGTGCAAGAAATGGTGCTAACATTAAGAATAGACAGCCACTTTCAAAAATGTTAATATCAACAGATTCTCTTCCTGAGTATTATGGAGATATTATAAAAGATGAACTTAACATTAAAGAGGTTTCAGTTGGAGCTGACGTTTCTAAGTATGTTAACTTTGAAATAAAACCTAATTTACCTGTGTTAGGAAAAGCCTATGGTAAGTTAATACCAGGAATAAGAAAAGAAATAGCTTCTAACAATCAAATGGAACTTGCTCAAAAAATTCAAAATGGAGAAGTTGTAGCTATAGATGTTAATGGAACTGAAATTGAATTGAATTCAGAAAATCTACTTGTAACAATGCAAGGATTAGAAGGATATGCTTTTGCTGGTGAAGGTTCAGTAGGAGTAGTTCTAGATACAACTATAACTGATGAATTAAAAGAAGAAGGTCATGTAAGAGAAATTATATCAAAAATTCAAAATATGAGAAAAGAAAGTGGATTTGAAGTTGCTGATAAAATAACTCTTTATGTTTCAGATAATGATATTCTTCTAAATGTAGTTAAAAAATTTGAAGATACAATAAAGAAAGAAACTTTAACAGAAGAAGTTGTTTATAATGAAGAAGTTACTTATACAGAAACAACTATTAATGGTGAAAAGTTAAATATGGCTGTAGAAAAAAAATAATATAATACAGAATAAAGTAGTGATAGTAGTAATATCACTACTTTATTTTTTTTGTAACTTATATTTTGTCGAAAAGTTTTTAGTTTAAAACGATAAAATATGACAAAATAAAATAATAATAAATAATATTGAATGATT
>NZ_WHJC01000340.1 GCF_009295725.1 Clostridium tarantellae | reverse complement strand
AATAATAATTATATAAATGTATACTAATGGATATTTATATTTAATTAATAATAAAAATTTGTTAGAATATAAAGAAGATTTTAATATTTTTATTTGTTATGTTTAAAAATAGTTTTAAAAAAATAAGTATTTATATTTTTAATAATAAATAGAGAGTAGTGATAAAAATGAAATATAATAAAAATATAATAGAAACAACTTTTATAAAAAGACCAAATAGATTTCAAGGTTATGTAAATTTAAATGGAGAAGAGTTATTAATACATGTTCCTAATACAGGAAGATGTAAAGAAATATTAATACCAGGGTGTAGAGTACTATTAAGAGAAGAAGATAATCCGAATAGAAAAACTAGATTTGATTTAATAGCAGGTTATAAAAATAACAAATTAATAAATATTGATTCTCAAATACCTAATAAAGTAGTATTTGAAGCATTAAATGATAAAAAAATAAGTAAATTAGAAAAATATAATAATATATTAAAAGAAAAGACTTTTGGAAATTCAAGATTCGATTTTAAATTATATAATGATAATGGAGAAGAGTATTATTTAGAGGTAAAGGGTGTAACTTTAGAAGAAGACAAAAAATGTAGATTTCCAGATGCACCTACAGAAAGAGGAAGAAAGCATTTATTAGAGCTTATTGAAGTAAAAAGAAGGTCTTTAGGTGCTGGTGTTTTATTTTTAATACAAATGGAAGATGTAATAGAATTTTCTCCTAATGACGATACAGATCCTAAATTTGGAGAAGCATTAAGATTAGCTTATAGCAAAGGAGTAGATATATTTGCATATAATTGTAAAGTAGATAAAGAGGGAATAACTCTTTTTAAACCAGTAAAAGTAATTCTTTAAATGAGGTGGAAACTATGATATATAAATATTGTCCTTTTTGCGGTAGCAAATTAGTTCTTAGGAATAGTTGGGATGAAGGGGAAGTACCTTATTGTTCTCATGATGATAAAATGTTTTTTGATTTACCTAAGCCTTGCTTAGTAGTGGCAGTAATTAAAGAAAATAAAATTTTATTGCTAAAGCAAAGTTATATATATAAAAATTCTAAAGTTTTATTATCAGGATATATTGGGATTAATGAAACAGTAGAAGAAGCTGTATGTAGAGAAATAAAAGAAGAATCAGGTATAGAGGTTAATAATGTAAAATATTTAGGTAGTGATTTTGTAAAAGATAAAGAATTACTTATGCTTACCTACATGGCAAAATATAAAGAAGGAGAGTTATGCAAGTCTTCAGAGGTTGAGTTTTTAGAATGGGTAAATATTGAAAATGCTTTAGAGCAAATGCAAGAAGATAAAATTGGTCAAAAAATAGTTAAAAAAGTATTAAGGGAATTAGATAATAAAAAAATTAAAGCGTTTAAAACAATAGAAAATTCATATGAATTATAAATATAAACTCAAAAAATATTAAATAAAATTTATTAATAATATTTTTTGATATATTGATTAGTTAAATATTTATGGTAACATTATATACATAAATTAATATAATATTAATTAAGGACCAAAGTAGAGGTGCTGTAATTAAGAGTAACTATTAGGAGCTGGCAAGTTATAATAAATAGTGAAAGGAATTATAGCCGAAGATAAATTGTTGGCAAAAAGTTTATCTGGGCATATGTAAAATATACATATGACTGTCACTTTATAAAGTGGAGGGCTACAAGGTACGCTAAAGTTGTAATGTTTTATGCAGCAAAAGTGTTCCTTTTGCTGCATTATTTTTTATAAAAAGTAGCAAGGAACTATATGATAAGCAAAAAAATTACTTGGTTTATAAAAGCAACTTAAGCATACTCTTATAACTCTACCGTCACATTATTTGTGACGTTTTTTATTAATAAATAATATGTGGAGGTAAGATTTTTATGAGATTATTTGGAACAATGACTATTGAAAAAAATGAATTAGTAATAGGTGGAGTTAATGCAACTACCTTAGCAAAAGAGTATGGAACACCTTTATACGTAATGGATGAAGAATTAATTAGAGAAAATTGTAGAAAATATTATAATACTTTTGTTGGAAAAAACAAAAAAAATAGAGTGACTTATGCAGGTAAAGCTTTTTTAAATATGGCGATGTGCAAAATATTAAACGAAGAAGGACTTTATTTAGATGTGGTATCTGGAGGAGAATTATATACTGCATATAAATCTGGATTTCCAACAGAAAAAATATATTTTCATGGAAATAATAAGACAAATTTTGAAATAAATTTAGGAGTAGAATTAGGTATTGGAAGATTTATTGTAGATAATTTGCATGAATTAGAAGTTTTAAATGAAGTTGCTAAAAATCATGAGAAAGTTCAAAAAATTTATTTGAGAATAACTCCAGGTATTGAAGCCCATACTCATGAATATATAAGAACAGGACAAATAGATTCAAAATTTGGATTTCCTATAATTGGAAATATTATTTTAGATATAGTACAAAAGGCAATAGACCTTCCATATATAGAGTTAAGTGGATTACATTGTCACATAGGTTCTCAAATATTTGAATTAGAGCCTTTTAAAGATGCAGTAGAAATAATGATTAATTTAATAAAAGACATTTATGATAAAACATCATATTTAATTCCCGAATTAGATTTAGGTGGTGGATTTGGAATATACTATACAGAAACAGATAAACCTAAAAGTGCAGAGGAGTATTGTAATACTATATTGAATAAAGTTGAAGATGTATGTGAGAACGTTGGAATACCGAAACCAATTTTAACAATTGAACCAGGTAGAAGTATAGTTGGTAATACAGGAACAACTTTATATACTGTTGGTGCTATAAAAGAAGTTCCTAATATAAGAAAATATGTTTCAGTAGATGGTGGTATGAGTGATAATATAAGACCAGCATTATATAAAGCTCAATATGAATGTGCTTTAGCTAATAGAATAAATGATGAAGAAGAAGAAATAGTAACAGTAGCAGGAAAATGTTGTGAATCAGGAGATGTTTTATTAGAGAAAGTATCATTACCTAAAGTTAATAGTGGAGATATTTTAGCTATATTTTCAACAGGAGCTTATGGATATTCTATGGCAAATCATTATAATAGAATTCCTAAAGCTGCAGTTGTTATGGTTAAAAATGGAAATGTTAGACTGGTATGTAAAAGAGAAACATATGATGATATGTTAAGAAATGAGTATATATAATAAAGTTTTAAAGAATAGATTATTTTTAAATTTAAATAGAAAATAATCTATTCTTTTCTTGTTATAATTGCAATATTTTAGTAAAATTTATTAATATAATAAATTTTACTATTTAAAAATTATTATATGA
>NZ_WHJC01000339.1 GCF_009295725.1 Clostridium tarantellae | reverse complement strand
GTATTATAATACATGTTTTTATTTCTTTATTTATTTTTTTTAAATATTTAAATATTTTTAAGTTATTACTTGTCAACGCATATGCTATTATAACTTTATTATTTTTACCATCTAATGCCCATTTTTTTATATAATATTTTATTGAAATTAATTTAGAAATTATTTTAAAACCCGTTAAATTTATAAATCCTATATTATAATCTTCACAATAATTTATTTTTTCACAATGATTAAATTTATAAGATTTTATTATTAATTTTTTATATCTAAATGGAAAAGATCCAATATAAAGTGAATTTAATATTTTTATTGAATTTATTAAATTTAAATCTAAACCTTTTACTATGTTCCATTGAAATACATTAGCTGCATTTTGTATATTACCTTTTGAATAGCTTAAAATTTCATATTCTTTTTCTTTTGGAAATAAACCTGCCAAAAATAATACATCTAATTCTTCTTTCATTTTTAAATCTCCATATTTAATTTTATGAAATTAATCATTGGTTATATATTGTAATATATGATATTTTATTACAAAAGTTGACTAAATATATTTTATAAAACTTTTTCTAATGTCATGATATATGTTCAAACTATAAAAGAACCATGTTATAAACATGATTCTAATAATTTATTTCTTTATTTTATCTATAACTAAATTACTTACTTTTTCCAAATTATAATTTTCATATAAATATTTATTTGCGTTGCTACCTAATTTTTCTGATAACTCTTTATCATTTGTAAATTTATTTATATAACTATTAAACTCTTTTAAATTACCACTTTCACACCAATAACCAAAGCTTCCTTCATTAATACAATCTTTAATATCCGTATTAATATCTGTAGCAGCTATTACGGGCAAACTAAACTCCATATAACTTAATAATCTAGATGGAAAATTTGGTATAGTAAATCTTTTATCTAATAAAATTAATCCTATATCACTTATTTTAAGAATATTATCATACTTATTATTATTTAGAGACTTCATTAATTTTACATTATTAGCTTTTTCATTTTCTAAAAATATTTTTAACTTATTGAACTCTGTTCCATATCCTACTATTAAAAAGAATACTTCTTTTTTATTTTTATTATCTTTTATAATTTCCATTAAAAAAGGAATTCCTTGAGGTCTCCCTAAGTTTCCTCCATATAAAATTAATAAAGCATCTTTTTTAACACCTAAATTTTTTCTTAATACTTCTTTTTCTTCTAATGATAATGGAATTATTTTTCTTGGATTTATACTGTTAGGACATACTTCTACTTTTTCTTCTTTTAAATAAGGATTGTGCTTTAATATATATTTTTTATTTCCTTTACTCATACATCCTACATAATCTGATGAGTTATATAACTTAATTTCTTTTCTTCTAAAATATCTATAAATAATTCCTTTATATTTTATCATTCCCATATCAACTGCATTTTGTGGAAATATATCTTTTAATAATAAATAAGATTTTGCTTTATCTCTTTTCTTTATATAATTTATTAATTTAGTAAATGTAATAGGTGGGGTAGATGATATTACTAAATCAAATTTAATATTGTTAAAATACTTTTTTATAGCTTTTCTATATTGTCTTTCAATTAATAATGTAGAAATTGCTTTTTCTATAATGTTATTTTTCTGAAGGTTTCCTGTTTTAACCCTTAATACTTTAACACCTTGCTCTATCATAAAACAAGTATCTCTTTTAAATTTACGTTCTAGAGAAGTTACTACAAAAACATTATTATTTTTCTCTACAAAACTTTTCATTAAATCAACATAGATTCCTCTAGCTTCTTCTCCTTCTAGATAAAATAAAGTTAAAAATAATATATTCAAGGTTTTCCCTCCAACTTTTCTTTAGTTAGTTTCTGCCATTAAATTTTTCCATAGTTACATTCTCACTTTGATTTATTCCATGTCTTTTAAATAATTTATAAAAGGTTTTAAAAAAAATTTTAATATCTAATTTAAAAGACCAATTTTCTACATACCACACATCTAATTTAAATTTTTCACACCACGATATGGAATTTCTTCCATTTATCTGTGCCCATCCTGTCATACCTGGTTTAACATTATGCCTTTTTATTTGTTCCTCATCATATAATGAAAGATATTCTACTAATAAAGGTCTTGGTCCTATTAAGCTCATATCTCCCTTTAAAATATTAATAAGTTCTGGTAATTCATCTATACTTGTACTTCTTAAAAAGCTTCCTAATTTAGTTTTTCTTTTTTCATCTGGTAATATATTACCTTTACTATCTTTTAAATTTTTCATAGTTCTAAATTTAATTATTTTAAAAATTTTATTATCTTTTCCTATTCTTTCTTGAGTAAATAATATGGGACTACCTAATTTTATTTTTATTGCTAAAATACTTATTAGAATTATTGGTGAAAACACTAATAAACCGCCTAAAGCAGCTATAATATCAAAAAATCGTTTTAAAAACAATCCTATCTTTTTTGTTTTTTTTTCCTCCATAATATCCCCCATTAAATATTAATACCTCTTCATCCTTAATTCTAATTTACTTTTATTTTATTATTTTAGCGGGTACCCCTACAGCAGTTTTATTTTTTTCTATATCTTTTACCACCACTGCTCCTGCTCCAATTATACTATTTTCTCCTATTATCTTTTGTTGAATTATTCTAGCTCCTGTACCAATTTGCACGCATTTTTCTATAACGCAGTTTCCTGATATACTAACACTTGGATTTATAGTAACAAAATCTTTTATTATAACATCATGTCCTATAGTACAATTTAAATTTATTATTACATGTTCTTCTATAATGCAATTTACAGTAATTATATTTCTAGAAGTAATTATACTACCTTCCCCTATTTTATTAGTTTTAGATATATTTACATTAGGATGAATTAAAGTTGCTGCTTTTAAATCAAATTTATTACATCTATCCACTATTAGACTTCTTAACTTAGAAGCTCCTACTGCACAAACATAATAAATATTTTCCTTACCTTTTAAATACTCTAATGTACCTAATATCTTATATCCATTTAGCTCTTTTCCCTGTTTTGATATATCATCATCAATAAAACCAAGTAAATTCCATTGCTTTTTATTTTCATTTATTTCCTCCACAAGCCAAGCAACTTCTCTTCCAAATCCACCAGCACCAATTATAACTAAATCCTTCATAAAATCCTCTCCTAAGAGTATTGTTAGTGTAAAGTTTCTACACTACTTTTCTTTTTAAAATCTTTATATATCAAGGTTTCGAAAGTTTTTTTGCATAAAAAAACAACGACCCCCTAATTTCATGTTAAAATTGAATCTCAAAACCACAA
>NZ_WHJC01000338.1 GCF_009295725.1 Clostridium tarantellae | reverse complement strand
TATTTAAACCTATTGGACAAATAAATATTAAATATAAATTGTATTTATTTATTATTTTTTTTACATTTATAATGATTGCATTTTTTTCAAATACATCTGGAATAATTGTAAAACCTTATTTTAAAACTGGAATAAAAATTTTTAAAGTAAAAGAGCATACTGTAATGTATGGAAATGAACTTTTAAATAGAGCTACTGGAAGTTTTAAAAATGGAATAATCATTGGATATTATATATTTTATTTTAAAGATATAAAAAAAATATACAGAGATAATTCAGGAAACATTATTATAATTGGATGTAATAATACTCCCTTTAAAATAATTATTAGTGCTTATAGAAGTAAATCCTATTTTTCTCATATGCTAAATATATCTATAGATAAATCCACATATAGCTTTAAGTAAAAAGGAAGCCAGTATAAATTTACTGGCTTCTTATTTAGAATCACTTAATATTATTTAGTATTACTTATTTTTTTCCATAAACTGCTCTAAGGCTAAAGTTATTAAGTCTTGTACTCTATATTCTCTGTGATTCTTACAATATTCAGAAAACTTTTCAGCAGTTGTTTTGGATAACTTATAAGATTTTTGAATTCTCTCTTCAGTACATAAAGATAAATCTAATTTGTTTTCTTTTTTAATGGTATTAGTATTACTAAGTAATTCTAATATTTCTTTTTGTTGTTTTTCTAATTCTTTTACTCTTTGTAATAGATCTTGCTGTAAATCATCAGATTTTATAAAAAAACCTTCTTCAAAATCATAAGTAAAACCTTCTTCTCTCATAAAACTAATAATTTCTTTTTTGGTAACATCAGCTTCTTCTGCTAAATTTTGCAAAGTAATTCCTTGTAATACTAAGGCATTATTAATTTTCTCAACACTTAAACTCATTTTACACCTCCAAATTTTAAAGTAACCCTTAGTATTATTTTAGTATTATTAGAAGATAATTTCTATATGAAATGTAAAATTTATACATATTTTAGAAATTTATTAACTTTAAAACATAATTAAACATAAAAAAAGCTAGATTTTTTTACTTTCTAGCTTTTTTATATTTTAATAATTAAAGTATTTTTAGTTATCTCTGCAAAATCTTTTTTGGAACATATCTATCTAATTTTTCTCTATTTTTGTAGGTAGCAAATAAGTATATTCCCTTATTTCTACTTCTTCTTTAATGGTTTTATGAATGGTATCTATTTTATACGTATCTATAGCTTGAAGTTCTTTTCGCCTAGTATGTTTTAATATATTACATACTAAAGTGACTTTAGTAGTAACTTCAACTATACCACTATTTACAAATATGTATTCTATCATTTCTATTTCTTTATCTTTAAAAACATTTAATATTTCAATTTCACCTTTATCTATTAAATGTTTAGATCCTTTAATATAATTACTTTCTTTCTTTGAATTAATTTGTTTATTCTTAATATGTTTATTAAATTCATTAGATTTTAATTTATTTTTTTCAATATTTTTAGTATTATTATTTTCTTCAAATTTATCTTTAATTTCTTTTTTTCTCATTTTAATAGTTTTAAATTTATTTTCTTTTTTTATTATATCTTTAATTTTAATATTTACACTTTTCTTAATTTTCTCTACTTCTTCATAAAGCATTTTAAAACAAATTATAAATTCTGCTCTATAATTTATATCTGGAAAATCAATTTTCATTTGTTTAGCTATTTTATGGGCTCTTTTTGTAATTTTTACAAATAATTTCTCATCCATTTTCAATTCCTCCTTTTTTCTTTCATTATACATCCCTATTCTTACTTTTTCACCTTTAAACCTGTTTATGAAAAATATTATTAAATTAATTTATAATTTTAAATACTAAAAAAATATAAATTTTTAAAATAAATTATGTATTAATTATTTCAAGACGAAAAATTGCAATTTAAAGATAAAAATAAAATTATTTTTTTAATCTATGTTATAGTTTTATAGTATTACAAAGTTAAGGAGACTAATAAAATGTATACTAAAATAAAAAAAATATTTTCAAATAGAGCATGGCTTTTTTTACCTATAATTAGTTTTTTTATTACAAATAATATAATAAAAATTTTCTTTTGGCTTTTTATTATAACAGTTGTTTTTCCCTTTGCAATTTCAGCTTGTGAATATACAAAAAAAGTAACAAATAAATAAATTTTTCATTTTTTTATTAAATGAATTGTAATTTAAAAAGCACAGAAAATCCTGTGCTTTTATTAATTATTGTTATACATTTTTGTAAAAGAAATAGTCTGCTACTTCTTTTACAAAGCTATTTTCTTTCCAGTATAAAGCATCTAATACTAAATAAGGATTATCTGTTATTATACCATTCACATTTAAATCCATAAGTTCTTCCATTTTATCTCGTTTATTTATAGTCCATACAAATATTTCCTTACCTTCATTGTGAATCTTATTAACTACTTTATTATTTACAAAAGTAGCTTCTATAGCAAATACATCTATATAATCTAAATCATAAAATTTTCCATAAGCTAGTAAGGTTATGTAGCATGTACCTATATTAGAATCTATCTCTTTCACTTCTTTTAATATTTCCTTTTTATTAGAAGCTATTAAACAATCATCACACATTTTATTTTCATTTATTAAATGAATTATCTTTTTAACTATATTTTCTTTTTCATGTCCATGAAATTTTATTTCTATAATTAACTTTATTTTATTTTTGCAAAATTTTAAAGCATCCTCAAGAGTAGGTATGTTTTCATGTTTAAAATTATCATTAAAATAACTGCTTGCATTATAATTTAAAATATCATTATAAGTGGCTTCCCAAATATTTTTATTAACCTTAGTAGTTCTTTTAAAATTAGAATCATGAGTTAAAACTAAAGTACCATCCTTAGCTTCTTGCACATCAATTTCTGCATATTTTGCTTTACTATCAATAGCTACTTTAAGAGCTGATAAAGTATTTTCTGGAGCTAATAAAGATCCTCCTCTATGGGCTACCGCTACTGTATTATAAAATAAATTAGAATTATATACTTCTTCACTATTAATAGAATATTCCATCGCTTCTATTGGAATAATCATAACTATAATAATTATTTTAGCTATATTTTGTACCATTGATTTTTTATAACTTTTTAACTTTTTATTATCACTAATATAAATTTTTTTACCTGTATAATGATAATAAAGAGTTAAAAAGAAAGTCATATTAACTAAAAATATAAATATACTTCCAGTAAATTTAATAATATCATTAAATATTACACTTCTACTTATAAATATTTCCCTTAGATTTTCTACATTTGAAATATATTTTGTAAATAAGGCTATAAAT
>NZ_WHJC01000337.1 GCF_009295725.1 Clostridium tarantellae | reverse complement strand
ATATTATATATTTAATAGATTTAAAGGAGATTTAGTATGTATTTTTTATTAAAATTATATTATTAAAAAGTATTTTTTCAAAATTTTTCCTTTACAAACTGACAACTTATATGTTAAGATAAGAGTATCAGTTTGAAGTTGTAGTTGTTTTGATTAATTTCTTATCATTTCATATCTAAAGATAAGTCTAAGAATCTTCAATTAAATTTATTAATTGAAGAATTAAATATTTAATAAGTTTTGAAAACTTATTAACAATCGTTTATTTTTCCAAAACTACAGTGATACATTATATTAATTTTAATAATACATAAAGATATATGGGTATTTTTAAAAAAATTAAAATATTATGTAAAGAAGTTAATCCAAGCAATCTGACAACTTTGTCGAAATATAAAGTTTTTAGTCAGGGGGAGTTATAAATAATATGAGTAAGTTAAATTTAAAAAACATATTAAAAAATAATATAGTGTATATAAGTGCACTTATGTTTTCCTTTATGGTATTTATTTTAGGAGCTTTTTTCACAGATACTTTTCAATCGGTGGTTAGTAGTGTATATAGTAAAATTATGAATGATTTTTCTTGGGTTTATTATCTATTAATGCTTATATTCTTATTTGTTTGTATATGGGCGGCATTAAGTAAATTTAAGAATGTAAAATTAGGAGATGATGATTCTAAACCTGAATTTTCTAATATTAGTTGGTTTTCAATGTTATTTAGTGCTGGAATTGGCATTGGATTAGTTTTTTGGGGGGTTGCAGAACCTTTATCTCATTATAATGAACCACTTAACATAGAACCTTTAACAAATGGTGCTAGAGAATTTGCTATGACCAAATCTATGTTACACATCGGAGTATCTGCATGGGCTTGTTATGGAGTTTTAGCTCTTGCATTAGCTTATATACATTTTAGAAAGAAAAAACCTATCTTAATAAGTAGCTTATTAATTCCATTGGTTGGAGAAGAAAAAGCTAAAGGCTTTTTAGGAAAAATAATAGATATTTTTACTGTATTTGCTACTATGGCTGGTATAATAACATCATTAGGTATGGGAACTCTTCAGGTTAATAGTGGATTAAATTATTTATTTAATGTTCCTGAAAGCAAAAGTATACAAGTAGCTATAGTATTAATAATAACAATTCTTTTTTTATTTTCAGCATGTACAGGAGTTAAAAAAGGAATAAAATTTATTTCTAATGCAAACATGTTTTTAGCATTTCTTTTATTTGCATTAGCTATAATAATAGGACCTTTTGGAGATATGCTTTCAAACTTCTTAATTGGATTAAAAGGTTATGCTATAGAAATGGTAACTACAAACAACAATATATTTGTAAAAGGTGATTGGTATAATAAGTGGACTTTATTCTATTGGGGATGGTGGATTGCTTGGGCACCTTCAGTTGCTATATTTATAGCTAGAATATCAAAGGGTAGAACTATAAGAGAATTTATAGTAGGAGTATTACTTGTACCGGGCGGAGTTTGTATGGCATGGATGACTGTATTTGGTACTTTAGGATTAAATGTACCTACTGAAATTGGAAAATTAGCTATACAAAAAGTTGAAACAGCTATGTTTGTTGTTTTTGAACAATATCCATTAGGATTTTTAATGTCAATTGTAGCTATAATATTATTATTTACATTCTTTATAACAAGTGCGGATTCTGCAACTTATGTATTAGGAATGATAGTATCTAATGGTAAATTAGAAGTTAAAAATTCTAAAAAAATAATACTTGGAATTCTACAATCTGTATTAACTTTAGTATTGCTTTTTGCAGGTGGATTGGAAATGGTACAAAATGCATCTATAATAATGGCATTACCATTTGGAATAATAATGCTTATATCTATAGGTGGATTTATTAAGGCTTTAAGTAGTGAGAAGTTAGTTAAAGAAGAAAAAGATTTAAATAGCGAAAAGTTAAGTAAAAAAGAAAAAATACTTATTAATAAGGGTAAAAATACTGTATCAACAATTAAATCTTTAGATATATAAATTTTAATATTATAAAAATAAAATGCATTAAAATTCATATAAAATATTGAATTGTATAGGTATAAAATATAATTTTAAAATAAGCCATTGGTGAAAGTTAATTCATCAATGGCTTATTATTTTTAATAATCTTTAATATGTATTATTTAATATCTTTTTACTGATTACTATCTGAAACAGGTAATATAGTATGGTTTTCCCAGTTTATAACGAATTTTTTCGTTGCTACTCTTTCATCTGCATTATGTTTAGCATTACCAAACCAACGTACTTGAATCCATGCTAACTCATATTTATCTATATGTCTTTTGAAAGTTACTTCTACTATTGATTCCTTCTTATCCTTTGGAGCTTTTAATGCAACTAAGAAATTTGGTGAAAATCCTCCTGTTATTAGTGCAGGTAATTTATCATCAGGTGTTAAATTATAAGTTCCAGCATTATAACTTCTTGACAACATAAACATTTCATTTCCATATAAGCTTGTATAAGAATGTATATCATAACCATCTAAAGTAGAACCAAATTGAACTTTCCAATTTGTTTTGTGAAGATTATTTACATTTTGTACAGTAAAATAGTTTTCTTGATCATAGCTTATATTTTGGCTTTGGTTATAAGTAGCATTAACTGTTCCTGTAGCTTTATCTGGCATAACTGATATATTTCCACCTACTGAATATCCTACAGTATTGCTAACACGAGCAGATTTTATAGTGTTTGTAGGAGTACTTGAAACAATTTGAGTTTCTCCACCAGAATTTTCTGTATCTTTAACTTCTATAGAACATTCATAAGATGAAGGCCAATTCATTGACGCCTTATAGTAACCATCAAATCTTTTTAAATTTGAATTAATAAAAGAACCATCCGTTGATAAAAATACTGTTTTTTGATTATCAGCAGGATCTTCTATAAATTTAGCATTAGCTATAAACTTCATGCCCATTTTAGTATCTTCTAATCCATATGTTGAATTATAAGTTTTTAATTCTTGTTTTTCAGTTACTTTAGCTTTTTCTTTTCCTTTTGCATAAGCTTGTACACTATTTAAAGAAACAGTGCTTGTTGAAATTGTAGCTATAGTTAATACTATTGCAGCTAATTTTTTTAGTTTTAACATGGTAAAATCCCCCTTCAATTATCTTGTGTTTTAAAAAAAGTTATATTAAACATTTAACTTTTTTACCATTATAAATGAAATTTTTGCATAAATATACCGGAAATTTTTAACATGTAAATGATTTTATATGAATATATTGGAAAATTGAATGAATAAAAATTAATTAATTTCATTTTGAAATAATTAGTATAAAAAAACCAATAAAAGAATTAATAACTATAAATAC
>NZ_WHJC01000336.1 GCF_009295725.1 Clostridium tarantellae | reverse complement strand
GTATTTTTTATTTA
The DNA here is from genome assembly GCF_009295725.1 of Clostridium tarantellae. Taxonomy (GTDB): domain Bacteria; phylum Bacillota; class Clostridia; order Clostridiales; family Clostridiaceae; genus Sarcina; species Sarcina tarantellae. Next base: position 3,382 of record NZ_WHJC01000336.1, on the reverse strand, counting down.
ATTACAAGATAAAAAAATATAATTACAGGATAAAAATATAATTTTTATTTGAAAGTGTGTTATATTAAAAAAAATACTAAGGAGGAAATTTTAATTTGAAAAGCATAGGAAAAATATTAGTAATCTCATTATTAATAATAATTTTATTATTTGGAACAATGTTTGTAGGAGTTTATAAATTGATTAAACTTCAAAAAGAAAATGAAGTTAAAAATGAAATACAAGGAGGTTTTCCTTATAATGTAGAATTTGAAGATTACAATATAAAAATAAATTCAGCAAATACATATGAGGATTATATATTATTTGATTATTTAATAACTAAAAAAGATGGTTCAGATATAAAAGAAGAAAATATCGGTATTACTGGTTCAGCAGATTTTCCTGATAAAACATTCTTTGTTTCTCCTGTAGATATATTAACAGCAGATGGAAAAGAAATACATATTATCCAACTAGGAAACATTATTGCTAGAACAAATAAAATAGAACCTGTTAAATATATTTTTAATATTTCTACAAGAAAGCCAGATGAAACATATGTACAAAAAGAAATTAAAACAAAAGAAAAATTTAATTTAACAACAGAAAATTATCAAATTTTAAATAAAAATATAAAATTTAATAATATTGATTTTAATATTATTAGTTTAGCTAATTTTAAATTTGGTTCATTGCTTTATCTTTTTACAGAAAACATAAATGAGAAAACATGTAAAGAGATTATGAAAAATTTTAGTATAAAATTAAAAAGCAAAACTTTTGAGCAAATATATACTTTAGAAGAAGCTGGTGGTTTTTATGATATGCCTATAAAAAAATTTAGTAAAATAGATAGAAAATATAATCCTAATTCTCAATATGATCAATTTTATATATCAAAGATGTTTTACAATATAAATGATGTAGATAGAAATAATATGCAAATTTATTTAGTTAATAATATAAGTAATGAAGAAATTCAAATTTTTTAATTTTAAATTTAAAGCAATACTTAGAATTACTTTAGTATTATATAATCTATATTTTATAAAAATAATGTCTTATATAACTTTAGTATATTGAGGTACTTATTAAGGGGGTACGAATGAAGAATTTTTTAAAACATATGATAATTCCTATGGCTATAATTTCAAGTATACCGTCTTTAGGATTATTTTTCTATTGGATAACTCAACGAAAGGATTTATTAGCAACAAGTATATTTATATATTTTGGATTAGCAATTGGTAATATAGTAAATTATTTTTATAAGCATAAATCTGATAGTAACAATTCTTAAAGATGAAACTGAATATCATCTTATAGTAGCAAAGTGTAAAAAATTAACAAAAGCTGTAAACTCTATAATAAATCAAATTTAAATTGATAAAAATAAAAAAATAATAACATCCAAACATATATAGAAGTAGTTACTTTTTTTAGATAGAATAATTTAGATGAAGTCCAAAACATCAAGAGTATGGAAAGCGACCATACTAGAAATGTGCACTTGCAATAGGTTTTGGTTTATTAACGATAGTTATAACAATTATTAAATTTAAGGTGGAGAGAATTATGAATATTAAAATAAGAAGAGAAGAACCAAAAGATTATAGAAAAGTTGAAGAAGTTGCTAGAGAGGCGTTCTGGAATTTATATTTTCCAGGTGCATCAGAGCATGTAGCAGTAAACAAGTTAAGAAAAGATAAAGACTTTATACCAGAACTTACGTATGTAATAGAAGTAGATGGAGAAATTATAGGAGCTATATTTTATTCTCATTCTAAGGTTGTATCAGAAGATGGTACAGAGCATAAGACAATTAGCTTTGGTCCAGTATTTATATTACCTACTATGCATAGAAAGGGACTTGGAGGTAAGTTAATTACTTACTCTATAAAAGAAGCTAAAAAGCTAGGGTATAAAGCTATAACTACATTAGGATATTCTTATCACTATGAGCCATATGGATTTTTAGGTGGTAAAAAATATGGCATTTCAATGCCTGATGGTAAGTTCTATAAAGGCTTATTAGTATTACCACTTTATGAAGGAGCTCTTGATAATATTTCAGGATATGCAGTTTTTTCTAATGCTCTTGAACCTAGTGAAGATGAGATTGAAAAATTTGATAAAACTTTTCCTTACAAAGAAAAGAAAGTACAAGAAAGTCAAAGAGAATTTGAAGTTGCTTCAAGTATGCTCGATGAGTAGATGTAAAAAATAAAACTAAAAATTAAAGTAAATAATAAATTTCTTTATATGAATACCTATGAGATAAAGGAAATTTAGAATTAATTAAAGAATTACTGTATTATATTAATATAAATAGTAATGAATAATAATATTATTTTGCTTTATATTGGAGGTGTTTATGGGTATATTTTTTGAGTTGATAGGTGAATTTTTTATTGACTGTTGTATTGAAAGAGCTAATAATAAAAAAATTAATATTATGCATAGAATAATTAGTTTATCTTTTTTAACCCTTATTTATAGTGGAGCAATAGTATTATTTGTAACTTTAATTTTTAATAGTCATAATGTAGTTGCTAAAATATTAGATGCTTCAATATCAATTATATTTTTTTTATTTATTGCAAGATTATGGTGGAAGGTATTTAAACGTAAATAGAAAATGAAATTAAAGTAATTATAAGAGCTTTCAGAAATGAAGGTTCTTTTTATTTTACTTAGAAAGTTCTTAATTGACATATGTCATATTAGATTAGTTAATTATTAATTTGTAGAAATTTGTTGAAAATTGTTTAAACTTATATAAGTATGGTATGATAAAATAGGAGGTGAATATAAATGAGTATAGAAGAGTCTCTTATAAAAATGTTAAATGAAAAAGAACTGAAAGAAAAATATGAATATATAGGAAATTATGAATATACTAATTATGGGTTTAACTTTATAGTAGAAATGAAGTTTAAACCTTATGTTAATCAAACAACGTTTGCTAATGGATATATACAAGGGAATAGAGTATATGTAACTAAAGCAAATTTAGAAAATGCTAGATTTTTATTATCAAAGTTAATTAAGTAAGTAGTTATAAGAACTTTCAGAAATGAAGGTTCTTTTTATTTTAGTATCAGATATAAAATATATCATTCTAACTATAGATTGTGCTAATTTAGAATCATGTAATCTTATAAAAAGTGTAATTTTGAATTGTTTGAAAAAAGAACTCCAATTTATTTAGTAGTTAATTATACTGATTATTGTATCTAAAGTTAATGGGTTAAGTTTTAATAAACAGGAAGTTTACATAATAAAAAAGTATTTAGATGGAGAAGAAATTAGTAAATATACCTATAGAAAAGTTAATAATAAATTAGCCATGGTCTGTAGAAGGAGATAAGAATGTTAATTAATAATATAGATATTCCTA
>NZ_WHJC01000335.1 GCF_009295725.1 Clostridium tarantellae | reverse complement strand
AATTATAATTATAAAGTTGAAAGGTGAATTATATTTATGAATATATATGAAATATTAAAAATAATTATATTAATTATAATAGCATATAATTTAAAAGAAGGATTTAAACTTATTAGTAAAGCACTTAATTCAAACAACTTAAATGAAAAATAAAAAATCATATATGAATGTTAATGGGGTAAATTATGAAAATTTTAGAAGTTAAAAATATTGAAGTGAGTTATAAAGAAAATAAAGTTTTAGATAATATTACATTTTCAATTAATGAGGGTGAGGTAGTTGCACTAATAGGTCCAAATGGTGCAGGAAAGACAACATTAATGAAAATACTATCTAATTTATTAAAAGCAGATGCAGGTGAAGTGAAAATTTGTGGTGTATTAGCAAGTGACAATAGAGAAATTTATTTATCTAAATTATCCAGTATAATTGAAACTCCTTCTTTATATGAAGAGTTAAGTGGATATGATAATATAAAATTAATAAGTAAGATAAACAATATTTCTCAAGAGAAAATAAACTCTATTATAGAATTTATAAATATAGGAAATGAATTGAAAAAGAAAGTTTCAAAATATTCATTAGGAATGAAACAACGTTTGGCATTAGGAATAGCTTTGCTTACAGAACCTAAAATACTGATATTAGATGAGCCAACTAATGGATTAGATTCTAAAAGTGCTATAGAGTTTAAAAGATTGCTAATAGATTTAGTAGAGAATCACAAGATGAGCATCCTAATTTCTTCTCATATATTATCTTACTTGGATAATATATGTACACGAGTGCTGTTTCTTAAAGAAACAAAAATAATTGATAGGAACATTGATGATATAAAATTAGGATGTCAAACTATAATATTAGGTATAAAAAATCAAGAGGAAGTAGTGTCAAAAATTGAAAATATGGAATTTGTTAATAATGTTAATATTATTAATTCCCATAAGATAAGCATAGAAACTAATTCAAGTAATACAGCAAATTTAATAAATAAAATAACAAAACAAAACATTAAATATAGCACTATTGAAATATTGAATAATAACATAGAAAAAATATATACCAATCTATATGAGGAGAAATAAATGGTTCATTTAATAAATTTTGAAATAAAGAAAATATTAAATAAAAAAAGAAATATAGTTACAGTAGGGTTATTTTTTATAATAGTTATTTTATTTATATTATTATATTCTTCTAATGAAAAGATGTTTGATAACTCTATGGTGTTGAATATGGATAAGAATATTGAATCAGTAGAAGAAGCATTAGTTAGAATTGAAGATGAGATATTAAAATTACCAGATAATAAAAATTTACAAGAAATAGCTATGGATTATAAAGAAGAAATAGATATTCTTAAAGAGATGAAAATATATTATAACAATAATGAATGGAATAAATATCTAGAAGTTAGAATAAAATCAAATGAAATATTATTGGAAAATATAAGAAGTAACAAAGTCATAACAGGTAGAGAAATAGATGATATAAAAATGGAGATTGAAGTAGATAAGCTTTTATTGGATAAGGGAATAAAACCAATATATACAGATGTATCTATGGAAGGATTTAATTTTATTAAGATATTTTTAAATGGTGCATTAATACTAATGATTATGGTATTAGTCATATTTATTAGTTCAGATGTCATGTCAAGTGAATTTCAATCAAATACCTATAAATTATTGTTTACTCAACCAATAAGTAAGAGAAAAATATTATTAAGTAAAATAATAGCGGCTGTGGTTGTTACGAATGTAATTGTTTTTTTTATTATAGGGACATTATTTTTTATATTAGGGATAACAAAAGGGTTTGGAGCTATAAATTACCCAATAATATTTTACCATGCTGGAAACATTGAATACATTGAAGTAGGTAAATATATTATGGTAGGATTAACTTTACTTTCTGTATTAATTACGTTAACTTCTGTATTATCAATATTTATTTCTTCATTGAATAAGAGGACAAACACTTCAATGATATTAACAGTAATCATACTAATATCATTATATTTTATTAGTGATATAGGTTTAATTAAAAATATTGCACATATGAATCCTTTTACATATTTACAAATAGGTGAAGTTTTGCAAGGAAACTTAGCAAATATATTAGATAATACTAATATTACTATACAAAATGGATTACTAAGTAGCAGTATATTATTTTTTGTTTTACTTATAACTAATATATATTTATTTGATAAGAGTAATATAGCATTATAGGCATATGCATTGTTTTAGGAATGTTATCATCTAAATATTTAGGTAATAAACTAATAATATTAAGTACTTTAATTATATTTTATATTGTATTATTAATATGCAGCAATCTTAGAATTACTTTATTAGCACTTTAATGTTATTCAAGGTATACTTTATTAAATTTATATCTTATAAAACCTTAGTTTTAAAATATAGAATTAAATAGCATAAAATATGATATAATTAGTGAATAATATTTTACATTTAAATGAAAGGAGTTAGCTATGAAAAAGAGTTCAGAATTAATATATCATGGAAGTTATATGGAAATAGAATTTCCTAAAATTCGTAAATATAGATTTACTAAGGATTTTTCTTGGGGATTTTATTGTACCAAAATAAAAGATCAAGCAGAAAGATGGACGGATAAATTTAATACTTCAATAGTAAATGTTTATGAAATTAAAAATATTGATTCATTAAACATTAAGCAATTTGATGATTATACAAATGATTGGCTTGAATTTGTAATAGGATGTCGTAGTGGTAATACTCATGAATATGATGTAGTTATTGGTCCTATGGCAGATGATACTATTTATGACTATATTGAAGCTTATACTAATGGACAAATGAATAAAGAGAAATTCTTTGAATTAATGAAATTTAAATATCCAATACATCAAATAAGCTTTCATACAATTAAAGCTTTAGATTATATGAATTTTATTAAAAGTTATCAAGTATCATAAAACTATAATAAAATATTTCTTAAATAGCTTAAATTAGCAAATAAAAAATTCTTATATTATCATAAGCACTACTAGTATTTTTTAGAATTACTTATTGATAAACTCTTTAAAATTTAAACTAATTATTACAAGAATATACATATTGTGATAAAATATAATAAAACAATATAGGAGGACTAATAATGATCAATATAAAAGAAAGAAATTTAAAAGAGAGTTGTTATGGTATATTTTCAATAGCTTTTATTATAAACTTCTTTATATTTCTTTTATTTATAGGTAATTTTAATACTTTTATTTATACTTATATAATTTTATTTGATATTTTTACTTTAATAAATTTAATTTTTATCAAAAAGCTATATAATGATATAGAATTATATAGTTCTATATCATTATCATTATTTTCACTTATTTTATTTGTGTCAGGCTTATAC
>NZ_WHJC01000334.1 GCF_009295725.1 Clostridium tarantellae | reverse complement strand
ATCTTATATAATATCAACTGTTGTTTTATTATGCATAGTTTTAAGGTTTGTAGCAATGCATGTATATGGAACTAAAAGATTAACTTTTGATCAAATGACTAAATTATTAAGTTTTCAAAAGGTTAAATATGAAAAATCTGTAGATACTCCAAAGAAAGAAGAGTTAATAGATTTAAATGAAAGATTAGACTACACTATAAAATATTTAGATAATAAAACTATTTTAAGTGAAAAAGAAGAAATAATGAAAACTGATTTAAATAAATTTAAACAAGATTTAAATAAGGCGAAAAATGAAAAAGAACATACTAAAATAATTGAAAATTTAAAGGAATATTTCAATAAAATACATAATAAAAATTAAATTTAAAATTCATTAAAAGAACATTTTTCCATAGAAATATTGATTAAATATAAATAAAAACAATACTCCCTTAATGAAAATAGTTTTTTAACAGTTTACCATAAAGGGAGTATATTTTTATTTGTTTTTGCTATAATTTATATTTTATTATTTTTATAAACTTATATAACCATTTAATATTTAAATAATATTAATTTTAAATATTTATTTACTTGTTCTTATATTTTTTGCAAATGGTCTTGAAATTTCATCATTAACTCCTACAGCAACTATTTTAAATCCATATAAAGTATTTGCTTTTAAATCTTCTACTAAATATTCTGTTCCATTTACTCTTGCAATTTCTTTGCTATCTTTGTAAATAATATACTCAGAGACTTCAGTATTAGTTGGTGCTGTCCAAGTTAATTTAATACTATTTGAAGTTATTTCAGAACCTTTCAAATCCGCTACTTTATTTGGCTTAACTCCTGGGTCTGGAATACTATTTTCTTTAACAGCTATTTTTGTAGAACCTTTTTCTATTTCATGAACATTTCCATTTTCATCTCCAACTTGAGCTATATCAACTGTTATAACTGATTCCTCTGAAATAGCTTTTGCTGTTAAACCTAAGTTTATGAAATTTGTTCCTTGTGGAAGTCCATCCCCGCCTAAAGATGAAGCTAGTACTCTTATTTTTCCTTCTTCAACTTTTTTGCCTGTTACTAATACTCCCTCAATCTTTGAAGTTACTTCATTATAATCAAATACTTCTGGATCATAAGTTATTGTAAAATCTGATGCATATGGTGAAATATTTTTAATTTCATTTATGCCTAACTCTACATTAACTTTCTCATTCACTTTTACTTCAGTAGGCGCTGTAATTGCTACTTTACCACCTACTTCTGGAATTTCTTCTGTAACCTTATGAACATTTAACTCTGCTGCTGATACAAAGTTTCCTACTGCGTCATTAGCTACTAATCTTACATGAGTTGCTTTTACTGGGTCAAAATTAATAGTTTTTAAAGATTTATCTATATTCCAAGTTCCTTCTGCTACCTTTGTAAAAGTTTCTCCATCAGTACTTACTTGTAATTCATATTGTTCAATTTTACCATTATCTCCACTTTGTCTTGGAAGATAAGTAAATTTATTTATAGTATGCTCTCCCCCTAAATTTAAAGTTATATTTTGTGGGAAAGTAACTCCTGCCCAGTCTGTATGCCATATAGTATTTTCATTTCCATCAATAGCATAACTAGCATATCCTTCATTTCCAGCTGCTGTATGCTCACTAGTAGCAGTAGCTGTCATTTCACTTTGTGGAATTAATGTTGGATCTATTGGTTTTTCTGCTATATTTTTAACTTGTACATCATCAATAGCACCTTTAAATGAGTTAGTTTCACTACCTATCTTATCTAATGGCAATACAAAAGTACCAACTTTTTCATGTTCGCTAACTTCACTAATGGTATCTATTAATTGTCCATTTACATATAAACTTGTTTTAGTCATTTCTCCTACGAAAGTCAACTCTACCCACTGATCCTCAGGTAATTGATAATTAAAGGAGAAATCATAAAACTCTCTTGAAAAACCTACCTTACCAGTATCTTTTTGGCAAGCTTTTAAAGAACCATTTTTTGATTCTGATAAAATTTGCTCGCTAAAATCTCCATTACCATCTTTTTTAACTTTAAAGGTAGCTGTATAATTTGGTCCTTTATTTTCTACTGGAGTATCTACAAAGCTGGATTCTCCTTTAAATGAAATGGCTTTTCCATCTTCACCATCTATAACCTCTACATTAGAACCTGTAGCATTGTAATTATTTCCTGAGTTATCCACCATTTCATTTTCTGAACCATTATTAAAATCATAATCTATTAGGGTTTCTCCTACAGATTCTACTTCATATCGTGGATTTGTATTTGGTGCTGTTCCAACTTCATCAGCCACTTCCTTAAACTCATTAAAACTCTTTTCATTATCTGTAGACCACATCTTTTCTGAAAGAACTTGAACTGCTGGCATAATTCTGTCAAAAGTATCTAGTTCAGATATACCATTTGCTTTAGCACCTATTAAATCATTCCAAAGAGCAAACATACCACCTTTTAATTGAGGATGCCCTGCTGGAATTTTGTAGCTATAATTACCACTAAAAGTATTAGGTTCCCAATTTTCATAAAGGCTCTTAGTATCTAAATAATCTTCATAATAACTAGCTCTTGGTACTATATAAAGATTTGAATCATCTGTATTTACAATATCAAAACCTTTATTCATCATTGCCACAGGGTCTGCCCACCATAAATTCCAAAGGTTCATAGTTGCTCCTTCACCAGATACAGAAGGTTGTCCATTTATTTGAGATAAACTTCCCCAAAGCCTTGGAGTTCTTCCTTTATCTCTTACAAAGTCTAAATAATTATTAGTAAACATTCTAAAGCCTTCATTATCTCCTTTATATTCATCTGTTCCTATATGGAAATCCTGATCTCTAAATACAGGATTTTCTCCACCTATATATTCATTAAATAAAGCATCCACAAATTTAAAAGTTTCAGGATTTCTTACATCTAAGTGGTCTGCTTTTTCTCCATCTCCTTGACGAAGTTCTGGAAAAGCTTTTGTAAATGCTAATGAATGAGCTGGCACATCTATCTCTGGAATTATATTAACTCCATAAAGCTCTGAATTATCTATAAACTCTCCAAACTCTTTTTTAGTATAAAATAAATCTTTAGCTGTTATTTCTGGGAAAGTTTCTGACTCTAATCTAAAAGCCGCATAACCATCTTGCCAATTTTCATATTCGTCATGGAACCAAAATTCATTATCATTTAAATGCACCTGAAAATCATTCATTTTATACCATGACATTAATTTTGTTGTTTCTTTTAAATAATCCATAGTAAAAGGTTTCCTAGCTATATCAAGCATAAATCCTCTTGTTTCATACCTTGGAAAATCTCTTACAATACCTTTTGCTATGGTATTTTTTGTTTGCTTTAATATTTGAAGTATTGATCTAGTTGAATAAAAAGCTCCTGTTTCATCAATAG
>NZ_WHJC01000333.1 GCF_009295725.1 Clostridium tarantellae | reverse complement strand
CATTAACATTTTTCATCTTTTGTTTTTTAATAATAGCTTCCTTTAATCATTAAATATCTTATAATATTTATTATTACTTTAAATATTTTAACAATTTTTTTAAGTACAGTAAATATAATATTAAATTTTAGTTTAATAAACTGTTTTTTTATATTAATTACTTAATATTTTTTAAAAAACTCTTTAAAAAACTATTAATTTATTAATTTATACATTTTCTTTTATTACTCTTAAATAAACTTAAACTACTTTATAACAATAAAAACTACTAATATTAAAAGTAATATTAGTAGTTTTTATTGTATTATTTATTGTATATTAAATAACATTTTATTTAGAATTACAAAACTTTGCAACTGTACTAAACCCAGTACCATCACCACCTGTTATAAAAAATCTTCCATAGCGAATCCATGAATGAGCTATCATTTCATTATTTTCATCTTTACCTACACCTAAATAAATAGTTGTATATATTTTTCTTCTCTTTAGCATGTTTTGTACTGTTAATGCTTGTACTAAACATTTACTTTCCCAAGGAGTGTATTCTGCTGCATGCATTACAGCCCATCGAACTTTTTTAACTATTTTATAATCTTCTATATCTCCTTCATAAGAAGATTCTACACTATGCTTTCCCATATACTTTTTAAGCTTTTTAAAAGGAATAATTAATATTGCCATTCTCATTATTCCCTCTAAAGTAAAAGCTTCTAAAAACATAAATTTTTCCTTTATTCCTATGCTCATAAAAGTTTTAAATTTATTTAATGTTAACTTTCTCATATTTCACCCCTGATTTTGTTTTATACCTTATAATATAGATTATACTATAACTTTATAAAAAGCTCATTTATTTAATACATATTTATTAATAAAAGGTAAGATTTCTTAAAATCTTACCTTTTAAATTTTATTTTCTTTTTCTTTTATTAGAAATAGTTTTATTATTTTTTGAATTTTTTCCTTTTCCCACAGATTTATCACCAAATTTATCCTTTCCAGGATTAAAATGCATTTCTGATTTTCTATTAGACGAATTATTTTTTTCTCTTTTATTATGTGATGATTTTCCTTTAGAATTTGACTTTTGTCCTCTAGGTTTAATTAATCCATGTGCCTCTTTATATCTAGTTTCTTTAGATTTTATTAAACATTTTGAACCATTTCCTATAAGATCTTCTCTTCCTGCTTTAACTAAAGCATCATATACTATATTATAATTCTTTGGATTTCCAAATTGAAGTAATGCTCTTTGCATTGCTTTTTCTTCTTTAGTTTTAGGAACATATACTTTTTCTAAAGTCATTGGGTCTAATCCTGTATAAAAAATAGTTGTAGATAAAGTTCCAGGTGTAGGATAAAAATCTTGCACTTGTTCTGGTTGATATTTAATTTCCTTTAAATATTGTGCAAGCTCTATAGCATCCTTTAACCTACTTCCTGGATGACTTGACATAAGATATGGTATTATGTATTGTTTTTTACCTATCTTTTCATTCACTCTAAAGAATTTTTCTCTAAATCTTTCATAAGTTTTTCCTGCTGGTTTTCCCATATATTTAAGTACATTTGATGAAATATGCTCTGGAGCTACTTTTAACTGACCACTTACATGATACTCTGCTAACTCTTTTATAAATTTATCTGCATTTTTATCTGCCATTATATAATCATATCTTAATCCAGAACGTATAAATACCTTTTTTATTCCTGGAAGCTTTCTTACTTTTCTAAGTAGCTGGATATACTCCTCATGATCAACCTCCATGTTTTTGCATATAGATGGAGACATACACTGCTTTCCTTTACATGCTCCATAAGTCATTTGCTTTTTACATGCAGCCTTTCTAAAGTTAGCTGTTGGTCCTCCTATATCATGTATGTATCCTTTAAAATCTTTAAATTTTGTTATATCTTTAGCCTCTTCAATTATAGAATCCTGACTTCTACTTTGTACTATTCTTCCTTGATGGAATGTTATAGCACAAAAAGAACAGTTACCAGAACAACCTCTAGAACTAACTATACTAAATTTAACTTCCTCAATAGCTGGAATTCCTCCATCCTTTTCATATATAGGATGATATGTTTTTTCATAAGGAAATGCATAAACTTTATCTAATTCTTCTCTTACTAAAGGTATTTCTGGCTTATTTATTACCACATATCTATCAGCGTGTTTTTGTATTAAAGTATGACCTCTAAATGGATCTTGTTCTTCATATTGTATTCTAAATGCTTCACAATACTTTATTACATCATTAGCAATCTCCTTATATGAAGGCAGTTCAATATATCCTTCATAAACCTCTTCTGGACTATCTACCATATAACAAGTTCCTGATACATGCCTAATATATTTAGCTGGGAATCCATCATTAAGATATTTTGCTACTTCAACTATTTGTTTTTCACTCATTCCATAAACTAAAAGATCAGCACCGCTATCTACCAATATAGAATTTCTAACCTTATTACTCCAATAATCATAGTGAGCAAATCTTCTTAAACTTGCTTCTACACCACCTATAACTACATTTACATGTTTAAAAGCTTCTCTTATCTTATTACAATAAACAATAGTTGCTCTATCTGGTCTTAACCCCATTTTTCCACCTGGAGAATAATAATCTTTTTCTCTTATTCTCTTACTTACAGTATAATGATTAACCATAGAGTCCATATTTCCCGCATTAACTAAAAAACCTAATCTTGGTTCTCCTAGTTTTTTAAAATCATCAGTACTATGCCAATTAGGTTGTGCTATTATACCTACTTTATAGCCAGCATCCTCTAAAACCCTTGATATAATAGCTGTACCGAAGCTATGATGGTCTATATATGCATCCCCTGTAACAATAATAAAGTCACACTGCTCCCATCCTCTTTCTATCATATCCTCTTTACAAATTGGTAAAAATTTATTTTCACTCATTATATTATCACCTACTCATCTCTAGTAAAATTATTATACTTAATTATTAACTTTACTTTCTAATTTTAATCTTCAAACTACGCATTTGATTATAACATTATAATTCATTTAAAACAAAGATTCCATAATATTATTTTTAAATACATCTCATAGAATTTTTTTGTTATTGATAATATGATAATTTTTCCCCGCTTTCAAATATATATTTCCATTTAATCTATGCTAAACCCATTTTTTATGCTTAAAGAAACATACATATACCCTCATTATTATAACTAGCTTTACAAAATCAATATATTTTTTAATTTATAATTTCTTTAATGCAATGTACATAAGAAAAAAGAAATCTAAATAAACTTTAGATTTCTTTTTTCAGTTTGTAGACAAATAGCATTTTTGCATAAAGCAAAAATGCTATTTTTAGTTTTATAAGCAAAATTTCTAAATTTTTCAAATATATTTTTAATATTATGATATAATCCGAGATATCCCCCGGTCT
>NZ_WHJC01000332.1 GCF_009295725.1 Clostridium tarantellae | reverse complement strand
ATAAAATAGAGGTATGAAATATGAATTTTAAAAAATCCACAATATATAAAAGATTATTTTTAACTTATACTTTTGTAATTTTATTTATAGTTAGTGCATTAGATATTTATTTTATAAAATTAGCTTCAGATCAAGTTAAGAAAAATAATTTATACATTACTGAGAAAATTATTCAAAGTGTAGAAGAGTTTATAAATTATGATTATAATACAACAAATGTAATGATGAATATGCTTTATCAAGATAACTTTAAACTAAAGGATGTAGTAAATTACTTGAAAAGTGATTTGCCTGATTATTTAAAAGAAAAACTAGATTCATTTTCGGATAGTGATAAAATTTTTTACAATGGTACAGAATATTTTATTAAAACATCTTTTTCCTTAAATAATTCTTTAAAAACAATTTCACTTTATAGTTATCCAAGGCAAGAAATTTCAATATTTGATAACAAAGGACAAGTTAGCATAAAAAAGTTTAATAGTGATACTATTTTAAGAGATGGTAGAATACCAGAGATCATAGTAAATGAAGATAATAGTATAGCTTTTACGAGGGAAATTAGAGATATTGGTTCTTTACAATCTGTAGGTATTTTAGTTGCAAATTATGATTTGAAAAAAATAAATAATATATTAACTAGATATGGAAAATATGAAGATAATAATTTACAAGTTCTTATATTAGATAGTACAGGAAAAATAATATATGATTCAAGCAATAAGAATAATTTAAAACAATATGCTTATTTTAATCAGGTTAAAAATGGTGCTAGTAAAATAGTTAATGAAGATAGACAAGCATATTATGTAAAAACCTTAAATAATTCTTTAGGACTTACTATTGTTGGGCAAATTAATGCAAAATATGCTGAAAGGTTACCTATACTTTTTGAAATTTCTGCAATAATAATAGGAATAGTTTTATTTCTTATAAGCGAAGGAATTCTTTACATAAAATTCAAAAAATTAAGTGATAGAATGAGTAATATAGTAACAGCAATGAATGAAGTAGAACAAGGTAATTTAAATATAAAAATCCCTATCACAGGAGAATCTGATGAGATTAATTTTATAGCAGAGAAATTTAATGAAATGTGTTCAAGTTTAGATGATTACATTAAGAAAAGTTATTTATCTGAATTAAATCAAAAAAGAGCTGAAATAGTAGCTCTTCAAAATCAAATAAATCCTCATTTTCTCTATAATACTTTAGAATCTATAAGAATGAAGGCTATTTGTAATGGAGATAAAGATGTTGGAAAAATGTTATATAGTCTTGCATTTTTATTTAGAAGTCAAGTAAAAGAGAAAATAATAATAAGTATAAAACAAGAAATTGAGTATTGCAAAAAATATTTAGAATTATTTAAATTTAGATATGATAATAAATTTAAATTTATTATAAATTGTGAAGAAGATTTATATGATAAGCAAATAATTAAGTTTACATTGCAGCCTTTAATAGAAAATTACTTTGTTCATGGAATAACTTTAGAAAAAGATGATAATGAATTAAATATTAATATATTTAAAAAAGAAAATAATATTGTAATAGATATTGTTGATAACGGAAGGGGGATATCTAAAGAAAAATTAGAAGATATAAACAAACGTTTAAAAAACTTAGACTATTCAGGAAAATCTATAGGAATGTTAAATGTCCATGAAAGAATAGTTATAAATTATGGTAAACAATATGGATTAAAAGTAAAAAACGGGGTTAATGGTGGAACTGTTATGGAAGTAACATTCCCCTGTAGAGAGGTGGAAGATTAAGATGTATAAGGTTATGTTGGCAGATGACGAAAATTTAATATTACAAGGAATTTTTAATATTATAGATTGGGACAAACTAGGTCTAGAAGTAATACATTTAGCAACTAATGGAGAAGATGCTTTAAATAAGTTTAAAAAAGAGCCTGTTGATATTGTTATAACAGATATAAATATGCCAAAGATAACAGGATTAGAATTGCTTAAAGAGATAAAAAATATTAATAAAAAAGTTAAGTTTATAATTTTAAGTGGATATGATGATTTTTCATATGCAAAAGAAGGAATTGAATTAGGTGTAGAAAATTATATTTTAAAGCCTGTTGATGAAGAAGAGCTAGAAAGAACTTTAATAAAAACAGTGAATAAATTAAAAACAGAAAATGAAAAAGAAAAAACTATTTTTATGAAAAATAATTTTTTATCTAAATTAATAAAAGGAAAAGCTTCCAAAGAAGAATTAGACGCTTTAAATGATAAAATATCACTTCACTTGAATGAAAATATGTATTCCTTAGCAATAATAAGATTTAAGGAAAGATTTATTGATCATAATGTATTACATAATATAATAGATTTGATAAAGAAACAAAGTTCAAATTCATTTGAAATAATATCAAATTTAGAAAATCAAATTGTACTGATTAATTCATGGAGTAAAGAAATGACTACAAAAGAATTAAAGGAGTATTATAACAATTTAAAAGAAAATATTATAAAACAATTATCATTAGATGTATTTATAAGTATAGGTGATAGTACTAAGGAGTTATTCAATATAAATGAAAGTTATAATTCAGCTAAGGAGTTAAATCAATATGTATTAACTTTAGGATTTAATAATTGTGTGAATAAAAATAGTGTATGTAATTTAGAGAATAAAAATATTAATTTTATTAAAGAATTAGATGAATTAAATAAGGTTATAATTGAAAAAAATTTAAATAGTGTAGAAAAATATATTGATTCTATTTTTGATTCTAAAAGAAAATTAACACCAAAACAGATATATGATGTGTCAGTTAAAATTTTATTTTTAATAGATAAAGTAGCAAATGAATTTAAATTAGAAAGACCTTATAGTGGAAAAAGTTTAAGTGGAGAAATTGTATCTTTATGTGAAGAACATAGTACTGAGGATATAAAAGCTTTATTAATAAGTGAAATAAATGAAGTTATAGAATTAATGAATCCAACCACTATTAAATATAGTCCTGTGGTTCAACAAATAATAAGTTATGTAAATGAAAATTATTATGAGGAAGTAAGTTTAAAAACATTAGCACAAAAATATAATATAAATACTTCTTACTTAGGACAAGTATTTACTAAAGAAGTTGGATGTTCATTTTCCGAGTATTTAAATAAAACTAAAAATATGAAAGCTAAGGATTTGATTTTAAATACTAACTTAAAAATTAATGACATAGCAAGACAAGTAGGATATTTGGATACAAGTTATTTTTATAGAAAATTTAAGAAGTATTATGGTGTTTGTCCATCTACATTAAGAACTATAAAAAATTATTAACAATAAAAGTTAATATTATATACGAATATTTAAGTAAAAATGAGGTATATCTTTTAGATATATCTCATTTTTAGTTTTTATGAAATTGGTATTAATTATATATATATTGTTTATTTTATAGATTTTAATATATTTAAATA
>NZ_WHJC01000331.1 GCF_009295725.1 Clostridium tarantellae | reverse complement strand
ATATCATATTTAAAAACTTTATAATTCTTTATAGAAATTCTATAAAATTAATTTGTTTATTAAATATAAATCCATTACTTTACATTTTTATTTACAATTATTAAAAATATATTGATTAGAACCCATATAAATTTTATAATCAATATATTATAAAACTTTAAGGGGGTTTTTTCTTTGAGTGAATTTTTAAAAGAAAATTCTAAATATGTAAAGTGGGTAGCTGTCTTTATTGCATCATACTTAGGTATAAAAATAATAGATAATATTCCTGAATTAATGACTATTTTTCATGTTGTCTACTCTGTAATAGCACCATTTATAATAGCATTTATAATAGCATATATTTTAAACCCATTAGTAAATTTATTTAATAGGAGGTTAAAACTTGCAAGAGGTGTTAGTATTATTCTAACATATGCTTTATTTATATCATTAATTGCTCTTGCACTTACTTTTCTTATACCTAATTTATATTCAAGCGCATTAGATATAATTGATAATATTCCTCATATAACTAAAAATTTAGAAATATTTGCTAATGATATGTTAAAAAATATTAACAATATAGTTCCTTTAGATATGTCTGTATTAAAAACTGACAATATTAAATTTATTACAGGTTTAAGTAGCTTTGTTGTTAATATTACTAATTGGATTCTAACCAATGCTGTATCTGTAACTACTTCTGTAATAAATGTAGTATTTGGATTCTTAATTTCCATATATGTTTTAGTTGATAAAGACAATATTATAAAAACCGCTAAGACATTTATACTTATATTATTTAAAAATAAAAATGGTACACGATTAATAAAATTTATTAAGACATTAAATGAAATGGTAGGAACTTATATTGGAATTAAAGCTATTGATTCTACAATTATAGCAATATTAGCATTTATAGGATTAACTATTCTTAAATCACAATATGCTCTATTACTTTCTGTTATTGTAGGAATGACTAATATGATTCCTTATTTTGGACCATTTGTTGGAATGATAGTAGGCGCATTTATTAATATTTTTGTAAGTCCAATAAAAGCTTTAGTTGTATTTTTGTTTTTATTTATACTACAACAGTTTGATGGATGGTATTTAGATCCAACTCTTATAGGAAACAAGGTAGGTCTTAGCCCTATTTTAGTAATCTTAGCTGTTACAGTAGGTGGAGCTATGTATGGACCTATAGGAATGATTTTAGGAAGCCCTATTTTAGCAGTTTTAAAAATATATACTGTTAAATTAATGAACAAATATAAATACAGAGCAAAACCTGAAGTTAATAATTCTATTTAATAAGTGAACTACTCTCCACTTAGCTAAAGCTTAAAGTGAGATAATTCTCTTAAATTTAGTTAAAAGTCATGAGTTTAGAAAGAAATCTAAAGTCATGACTTCTAATTATATACTATCTTTTATTTTCTTTAATTCGTTTAATAATCCGTAAAATTGTTCTAAATATTCTTCAAATTCTTCTCTGGATAATATTTCATAATCATCAGAGGCATATCTTCTACTAAAATAAAAATCCTTTAAATCTCTGCATAAACTTTTATACTTTTTAAGCTCAGAATAATCAGATAAATATAATATTTCTAATAATTTAACTAAATTATGTTCTTTACTTACAACTCCATATCTTTTTTCAATTATTCCTTTTAAATTCTTTTCAATACACTGCTGACAATGTACAAGAGTACCATCCTCTAATCCTTCTGTATTTTTTGTTGCTACTATAAACTTTTCATCTATATCTGCAAAATAAAACATATCTCTTTTAACCATTTACTACCACCCCCTAATATCAACCAAATCTTCTAATATAGCACTTTCAAAACAAATTTCTTTACAAAGAATATTATATCTATCTATATTATATAATTTTATATCTACTTCTCTATTAATTTTTAGATTATCTATTAAATCTTCTATTTCATGTCTTAAAAATCTTAATTCTTTGTTAGATTTATCTCCATTTATTAGAACTAATAAATCTATATCACTATCCTTTGAATATCTTCCTTTAGCTATTGAACCAAATAAAAATATTTTTGCATTTATAATTTTATTTTGTATTATATTTTTTATATTAATTATATCTAATCTTAAATTCTTATCTAACGTATAGTTAACTTCATTTTTCAAATCAACACCTACTTTTTTTATATCTAGTGTGTTATATCACTAAACCATCTATTTATAATTATAAACCATTAATATTGTAACCTATAGTATATTTAAATATAAAAAATTATTCCAAGAACAGATGAAAATAGTATGCATATTATTGGGTGTATTTTCTTTGACAATAACATTATAGCAATTATTATTGTTATAATTACAGATTTTATATCTGTATATGAATCTTTTGCTAGACTAATAAACGCATTTATTATAAGTGCTATAAGTACAGGTTTCATACCAATTAAAGCAGCTTGTATACTTTTATTTGCTTTAAATTTGTTTAATATTTTACTAACTATTAATACTAATATAAATGATATAATTATTACTCCTAGCGTTGATATTAAACTTCCAATAACTCCTGCCATTTTATAACCTACAAAAGTAGCAGTATTTATAGATACAGGTCCTGGTGTCATTTGTGATATTCCTATTATATCTAAAAAATCTAATTTACTAAGCCAATGATTATTAGTTACGACTTCTCTTGACATAAAAGGAAGCATGGCATATCCCCCACCAAAGCTAAAAGTTCCTATTTTTAAAAATGAAAAAAATAATTTTAATAATATTGCCATTAGTTCACCTACTTTCTACAGAATATTAGTCCATATATTGCACCACTTATTATTACTATTATTGGATGTATATTGAAAATAGTTAAAGCAATAACAGCTAATACTATAACTATATAATTCATAATTGTTTTCTTTAAGGGTTTAAATAAAGATATTACTCCCATTAAAACTAACATTGGTACTGCTGCACTTATACCTTTAAAGGCTAAGTTCACATAATAATTATGTCTAAATCCCATAAAAAATTTTGCTATGGCTAATATTATTAAAATTGATGGTAAAATTGTACCTAAAAGTGCTAATAAAGCACCCTTTAATCCACTTACTTTATATCCTATATATGTAGAACAATTTACAGCTAATACTCCTGGTAAACTTTGAGCCACAATTAAAGCATCCATAAATTCTTCCTTTGTTAACCAATTCCTATTGTTTACTATTTCTTCTTGAATTAAAGGAATCATTGCATATCCTCCACCGAAAGTAAATGCTCCTATTTTAAAGAATGAAATAAACATTTTTAGTGCTGTATTCATTAAATCGTTCCCACTCTCCTAAAAATTTATATTTATATTTTATCTATATTATTTTATATTAAAATTTCTAATAGTTAAAGCAACCCATAAATTTTTATTAATAAAAACTAATTTATAAATTAAAAAATATTTTATTTAGCTATTAAAAAAGTAGGTAAAGTTTAAACTA
>NZ_WHJC01000330.1 GCF_009295725.1 Clostridium tarantellae | reverse complement strand
ATTACATATAAATTCAAAAAAGTATTTTTTTAATAGTATATTTTAAAAATAATTATGTTTTTTATAAGAAAATTTAATAAAAAAATATAATTAATAAAAAAAATTTATTAAATTAAAAGTTTAATAAATTATGTATTTTATGTTGAATTACCAATATATATTAATTTAAAATTAAAGTTAGAAAACATTTTCTTAATGAGTTTAAATTTGTATTATTTTGAGTAAAATAAAGAAATATGAGGAAATACATATAATTTCCTTGTTAAATGTAAAAGTAAACCTTATAATATTGAATTATTGGCGAAGAGTTGAGAGATTATGATAAATATATAGTATAGGAGATGATAATATATGGCAGCTTCAATAAAAGACGTTGCAAAAGAAGCAGGAGTATCAATTGCAACTGTATCAAGAGTGTTAAATGATATCGATGTAGTTAATGAGGAAACTAAGAAAAAAGTATTAGAAGCTATTAAAAAGTTAGGCTATAGACCTAATATAGTAGCAAGAAGTTTAAAAACTCAAAGAACTAGAACTGTAGGAATATTAGTACCAGATATATCAACACAATTTTATCCTGAAATAGTAAGAGGAGCAGAAGATGTTGCTAACATATACAATTACAATGTAATGTTATGCAACTCAGATTTTGATTTAGAAAAAGAAAAGGAATATTTAAGAGTTCTTAAAGAAAAAATGGTAGATGGTGTTCTTTATATGAGTTCTTCATTAAATGATAATATTCTTGAATTAATAAATGAGTTAGATTTAAAAACTGTTTTAGTTGAAACTAAAGATAAAAATGGAGAATTACCAAGTGTAACAATAGATAATATTTCTGCTACATATGATTCAACAAATTATTTATTAGATAAAGAATTAAATAAACTTGCATTTATTGGAGTTAAAAAAGATGGAAATACTGCTTGGGCTCAAAGATTTGAAGGCTATAAGAAAGCTTTAGATGAGAGAGCTATAGAGGTAGATGAAGAATTAATGTATTTTGGAAATTTAAAAATTAGAACAGGATACGAAGGAATTATTGAAATATTAGAAAGAGGACAAATGCCAGAAGGGGTTATATGTGCTTCTGATGAAATAGCTATTGGAGTTATAAATGCTTTAAGAGATAAGGGTGTAAAGGTACCAGAAGAAGTTAGTGTTGTTGGATTTAATGATATATATTCAGCACAAGTAGTTTATCCAAGATTAACAACAGTAGCGCAACCAATGTATGATATGGGATCTATAGCTATGAGAATGCTTATAAAACTTATAAATCAAAAGACTTTAGAAGAAGGTCATTTTGTTTTACCATATAAATTAGTAGAGAGAGAAAGTTGTAAATAAAATATATAAATGAGCGCATAAATTTAATAAATTGATTTATTAAATTTATGCGCTTTTTAGTTGTAGAATTAATAGTTGCATTTACAACTAAAAAGGTATATATTAAAATAATAGTTGTGTTTGCAACTTTTATTTGAAAAATGTTTGGGGGATGATTAAAATAAATCAAAATGTAAATTGTGAATGTTTAGGTAAATATATATCAATGTTATATAGACAAGGAAGAGTTTTTTTATCAAAAGAATTTAATACTTTGGGAATTGGTTCAGGACAATATTTATTTTTATTACAATTATATAGAAAAGATGGCGTAACACAAGAAGAATTAAGTGAAAGTTTACTTATAGATAAAGGAACAACTGCAAGAGCTATTAGTAAGCTTGAAGAAGAAGGATTTGTAAATAAAGTTAAAGATGAAAATGATAAAAGATCAAATAAAATATATCTTACTGAAAAAGCTAAAGAAAATAAACAAAATGTATTTGATATATTAAATAGATGGGAAAATGTATTAATTAAAGATTTAACTGATGAAGAAAAAGATATAGTAAAGAAGGTGTTAAGAAAAATAGTACAATCAATTTAATGGAGGTAAGAATGAAACAACAAAAATTACTGGGTGAAGAATCTATTGGGAATTTATTGATTAAATACTCTGTTCCGGCTATTATTGGAATGTTAGTAAATGCATTATATAATATAGTAGATAGAGCTTTTATTGGAAGGATTCCTGATGTTGGACAATTAGCTATAACTGGTGTAGGAATAACTATGCCTATAGCGTATATATTATTAGCTTTTGGAATGTTAATTGGTATAGGTACTACAGCTAATATGTCAATAAAATTAGGACAAGGAAAGAAAAAAGAAGTAGAAAAGCTTATAGGAAATTCTTTGACTTTAACAATAATAATTGGAGTAATAATAACTATATTAGGTTTAGTTTTTGTAGATCCAATGTTGAAAGCTTTTGGAGCCGGTAATAATACATTAATTTTTGCTAAAGAGTATATTATTATTATATTATTAGGATCTATTTTTAATTTAATATCATTTTCACTAAATAGTACAATAAGAGCAGATGGTAGTCCTAAAGTAGCAGCAACTACTATGATAATAGGATGTTTACTTAATACTATAATGGATCCAATATTTATTTTTATATTTAAATGGGGAATAAAAGGTGCTGCTTTATCAACAGTATTATCACAAGCTATTGTAACAGTTATTATTTTATATTATTATACTAAAGGAAAATCTAATTTTAAATTAAAGAAAGAAAATTTAAAGTTAGATACTAATTTAGTTAAGTGTATATTGGCTATAGGTGTTGCACCTTTTTCTATGCAAATTGCAGCAAGTGTTGTTCAGATAGTATCTAATAATGCATTAAAATTATATGGAGGAGATTTAGCTATAGGAGCTATGACTGTAATATCATCTATTAGTATGATATTTATGATGCCTACCTTTGGTATTAATCAAGGAGCACAACCTATAATTGGATTTAATTATGGAGCAAAAAAGTATAATAGAGCTAAACTTACCTTTAAATATGCAACTATAGTAGCTTGTACGATATTAACTATAGGATTTGTGTTAATTAGAATTTTTCCAGAACAATGCATTAGCATATTTAATAAAGATTCAGCTTTATTAAATATTAGTATAGATGGATTGAAAATATATTTATGTATGATGCCTTTAATAGGAATTCAAATTGTAGGATCAAATTATTTTCAATCTATAGGAAAAGCTAAATTATCAATGTTTTTAAGTTTGTTAAGACAAGTTATATTATTAATTCCCTTAATTCTTATTTTACCTAAGGCCTATGGATTAACAGGAATATGGTTAGCAGGAGCTATGTCAGATTTTATATCAACAATTATTACTATAGTTTTTTTAGTAAAAGAATTTAAAAATGAAAGTAAAGAAAATATAACTTTAGTTGATAGTATGGTGCAATAATTAAATGAAATATAAGAATAAAAAAGCAGGAGTAATTCCCAATGTCATTAAGTTAAGAAAAGTTATATTGTTTATTTTAGAATTGCAAGGTATAGAAATATATCTTGCTCTTTTTTTCAGAAAAAACTTGACAAGTCTATAGAAAAATGCGGCGTAGCCCCTTAAA
>NZ_WHJC01000329.1 GCF_009295725.1 Clostridium tarantellae | reverse complement strand
TTATATATCTGATTTTTTCTCCATTCTTTACTTATGAAGTAAAATAATGTTTAATAATAAAGAGATTTTTAATAAATAAAGGAGATTTAGAACAAATGAAAAAAAGAAAAATATCAATATTTTTGTCTGCAACATTTTTAACCCTTTGTTTTAATGGTATAACTGCTAAAGCATTTCAACCTGTTAGTCATTGTATGTTAATTCAATCCGTTGCTAACAGTCTTCCTGAAAATAGTTTAATAGCTAAATCAATAAAGAAATATCCTAAAATAGCTAATTGGGGAGCAAATGCTCCTGACCTTGGATATCTTCAACCTGGACAAGCTTTAGAAAGAGCACCTTGGGCTGATAGATATCACTATTATAAAGTTGGCAGTTTTGCTAAAGAGCAGTTAAAAGAAGCTCTTAATTCTAAAGATATGAAAAAAATATCTTTTGCTGCTGGTTGGGTATCACACATAACTGGTGATTTAAATTGTCATGGGAAATTTGTCAATCCTGAATGTGGAGTATATATGGCAAATGAAAGTTCTAGACCTTTACATAAAAAACTAGAACATTCTGCTGAATCATTTGTATTTTCCAATATAATAGGAAATGACTCTAATTCTTTTAATTCTACTAATATTTCAAGTAAATTTGATAATTATGATGAAATTCCTTTTGATATGATTAATAAAATTTCACAAAAAGTTTATGGACAAAATCCAAGTGAAACTGAAGAAAAATTATGGTGTAAAGCATTACTTGTAGGTCTTAAAACAGGAGTAGGTTATACTTACGAAAATTTAGATGCTTCAGAAAATACTTTATCACAAAATAATAGAAAAGAACGATTAGAAGAAGCCTTTAAATCTGCTAAAGAAGATTGTATTAAACTATTAAGCGAAGCTGAAAATGATAATTATTCAAGTTTTACTGATAGATGGAATTTAGATGTAGGGGGCAGTGATTCTCCAATTAGTTCATTAACCATTACTGTAGAAACTGGAAAAAATATCGGTGCTGGAACTGATGATAATGTTTACTTATGTTTCAAACTTAAAAATGGTAGTATAAAAGAATGGGAATTAGATAAAAAAAATTATAATGATTTTGAACGTGGTGATTCCGATGAATATTATTTATACATAAATGATATTAATATTCATCCAGAAGATATAGTAAAAACATACATAGACAAAAGAGGTTCAAATTCTATAGCATCCGATTGGTATTTAAAAGAAGTAAAGCTTGATGTTAATGGTATAGATGTAATTAATAAAACTATAAATAAATGGATTAACACAAAAAATAATAGTGAAGAATTAAAAGTTAATTGGAATAACGTATAATATTAATTATAAAAAGAGTCATAGATTAATAACCTATGACTCTTTTTATAATGATTAAAATAAAATAAAATTTAATATATATACAACAGGAATAAATACAACTAGTCCAATAATGTTATATGCTGTAAATTTTTTCAAATACTTGTTGCTTTCTTCTTTATAAACTCCAATATAAAGTCTATAAGATATTATACTAGCAAGAGAAGCTATTAAAGTTCCCATACCACCTATATCAAGAGCTAATATCAATTCATTAGGATATTGCGTAAATCCAGCAAGTAACATTGTAGCAGGAACATTACTAATAATTTGACTAGCAAATATTCCTGCTAAATATGTATTTAAACTTCCATTTAGCATTTTCTCCATGAAATTTCTAAACATATCCATATGCGAAATATTTCCTGTAAATATAAAGAAACATATAAATGTTATAAGTAATGAATAATCAATTTTTTTTAATAATTTAAAATCCAAACAAAATACCATTATTAATGTTATTAAAAATACCCATTTATAACTTACTATTTGAAATACTGAAAGAAGTATTATTAATAGTAAAATACTGAAACAAACCACCTTGTTTTTATTTTTTATTTTTATATCTTCTAATTTAAATTGTAATATTTCATTCTTTCCTCTTAACATTAATATTATTAAAAATATTATGGATAAAAGAGTCATAGGTAATGTAAGTTTCAAGAAATTAATAGGACTAATTTCATAAAGATAATATGTATAAAGATTATGAGGATTTCCCATAGGAGTAAAACTACTTCCTAAATTAGCTGCAAGAGTTTGAAGTATTACCAGTTTCATAACGCTTACATTTGTCTTTTTTCCTATTATTAATGTAATTGGAACAAATGTAAGAAGTGCTACATCATTTGTAACTATCATTGCTGCTATAAAAGTAATAAATACTATAGAAAATTCTATTCCTCTTTTACTTTTACATTTTTTTAATAATGAAATTGCTATACTATCTAAAACTTTTAAATCGCTAAATGCTGCTTCAACAACCATTAAATTAAATAATAATATTAATACCTTAAAATTAATATAGCCCATTTTAGGTAAAGAAAAAATAGATGTTAAAAGTGCAAGAGCTAAAGCTGTACACAGTATAGGTTCCTTTTTAAAAAAATCAAATACGTTATTTTTACTTAATGAAATTTTATTCATTTTTTTCTCCTTAAAAATATAACTATTATGCAAATACACAAAAATATTTCTTACATATAAATGATATAATAATATACACAAAACTCAAAGTCTATAAATGGTTTTTATTGATTTTTTTTACAATTTAAAAGGTATTTTTTAAATAATTTTTATTATTTTTTATAATTTCTTTGAAAATTCTATTTTTATTATGTTTTTTTGTCGATATTTTTCTTTTTTGTTTTCATTTACGAGTATTTCATTTTAGTAATTATAGAGCATTTTAATAAAGATGCATATATTATTATTAATATTTTATTTTTTTATTAAATTAAAAAGGACTGAGTTAAAATGACCTATCATTCAGATCTTTCAGAATTTAAAGAATGGATTAAGTATGTAGATCCAGCAATAACCTATTCTAATTATTCAGAATTTAAGACTCAATGGATTAAATATATGAATCCTTCAATAACCTATTCTGAAGATATTGTTAATAATTTAAATATTTCTAATGATGATAAAGATTTCTTAATAAATGTTGGTTTTCCTAAAAATTGTTCACCTTTTTTAATTTTTCAATCATTATCTGAAGGTGCCTTTTTACCATTAACTAAAAAATTTAATTTAAAAGATGAATATTATAATGATTTTTTTTATATAGGATTTAATAATGAACTTGATATTATAACTATTGAAAATACTTCTAGCCAAATTAAATGTATTGACTTTCAAAGTTTTGAAGAACTTTATGTAAATAATTCAATATTAACTTTCGCTGAAAGTTTACTACAGTATTTTATTTTTATTCGTAAAGTAAATGGACCTTGTGCTTATTTAAGAGAAAATTGTCCTCCTACTGAAATACAACTTTTAAAAAATTCTTTAAACAATATTGATAATTCTTCCTTATTAAAAGATACTTTTTGGGGTGAAGAAATAACTAAATTTTATATTTAAAATAATACTTTAAATTTAGTTTTAATTTTAAAAAGAGTTACATAATATTAATT
>NZ_WHJC01000328.1 GCF_009295725.1 Clostridium tarantellae | reverse complement strand
CATCTAAATTAATATGAAATTAAAAATTTTACTTATTAACTGTTAATTTAAAAGATTTGCCTTTAGCATTTTTAGTATGAACTTTAAATTTAATTTTATTATTAGATAAATCTATATTAGAGATATTATTATCTGATTCAATTACACTACTTGCTGGTTTATTTATTTCTATATTTAAATTATGCTGTTCAAAAGTTGCATCTGAAACACTTATAGTTAAAGTTCCATTTGTATTCTCTTTAACCATTATAGATGCTTTACCACTAGAAGTTATAGATCCTGAAGTGTTCTTACCATCTGTCCAAAAATTTGCTCCTTCTATATTTAATGATGTTTGTAAAACTCCTTGCGCAAACTCATCATTTCTAAGTATTTTAATATGTGGATTTTTTGTATATTCTTTTATTTCTTTTTCAGATTTTCCTGGCAATAAAACATAACTATATGTATCATTTTTTATAACTTTTCCATGATTTATATACATAGTTAAATAACTATTTTCAGCTTTTTTATCTCCTTTTGGTGGATCTATTTCTTTCCAGTTACCTTTTCTTAATTCTTTAATAAGGTTAATATTTTCTCCATTTGGAAAATAATATCCTATATTTTCATTTTTAGTTTTACCTTGTAAATATGCCCATTTTGCATTTTTAACTTTATCTTTATCTCCTAAATTTTCAACTTTAACATTTCCATCTACTGTAAATGTACACTTTCCATTTTCAACTATTTTTCTATTTTCTATTATAGTCTCTATATTATTAGTATCATCACTTGTTATTCCTGACCCTAATGCTACAATTTCATCATCAAACATAAACCATGATTTATTAGCTTTTAAATCATCATTTTTATTTCTTATTTCCATGCCACTTATACCATAACTTCCTATATTAGTACCACCAGACCATGGACTTAAACTCATTTCAAAAGTAATGGCTGGGCCACATCCTGATTTATTCTTACGTGGCATTTTATTTATTGTTGTTCCAGGTAATCTATAAGGGTCTATAGTTGGCCAAAAATCCTTTGAAAATTGTGTTAAATCATCATTATATAAATAAGTCATTCCATCTCCTTGAAACCAAGGTTTTAAATTTTCTTTATTCATAAATTCATATTTACTTATTCTATTAGAACCTTTAGAAATAGCAAAACAATAACCATTTCTTTCATGAACAGTTTTATCCATCATATTTAAATTAAAATCATTAGCTTCTTGATTTTTAGCTTTTATTGAGTTATCATTCATTATTTTATAATATTCATTTATTACATTTATAGAATCAAATTTACAACCATAATCAATAACTGATTTTGCCTCTTCTCCCCACTCTTTAACTAATGCCTTTATTTTATTTGACATTTCCTTAGGAGCAATCATTGAAAGTTTAATCATTCCTTGTATTATTCCTACTGTTTGTTCATATCCACTGCTATTATGTCTAGCTATAGATCTTCCTCTAACCATATCCATAGTATAACCTTTATATATTATTGGATCAAAACTTTCAAATATCCATTTATATACATTGTTTTTGTTTAGTGTTTTAACTTCCCAAGGAGTTCCCTCTAGTAAATACATTATACTAGAAACTTTATTTATAAGAACGTTTCCATAAGAACCAGTATATGCTACCACATCATGCTGTACAAAAGAACCATCTTTATAAAAACCAACTCCATTAGTTACATAATCAAATACACTTACTACATCCTTAGATCCTTCTTCAATCATATCTTTATTTTTTAAAATAACCCCTTGAAGTATCTTATTTATACATACATCTGTTAAGTTAGCTCCTGTATGATGTTTACTTCCTGGCTCTATTGACGGTGAAAATTTCTGTATTGCATTCATATAAGTAATTATTTTATCATGAGGTAAATCATTATACATAAGAATTACTATATTATTTAAATTAGCTGGAGTTCCAATCATCCAATGCCACCAATTACCATACTCCTTTATATTTTCATTATATGCATTACAATACAACCAGTCTAAAGCATATTTTATTTTTTCCTTTAAAATTGCATCTTTATAGTATTTATTATTAGATAGATTATATGCCATAGACATAGAAAAAACTTTTCCATACATGGCAGTTATTTTAGATGGATCTTTTTTAAAATCTCTTAATTCATACCATAAGTAATTTTTAGACTTGTCCATATTTATTGTTGATAATGCCTTATCTGTTTGTTTTTCAATATTTTCACTTTTACTTATTATTGCTGAATTAGATATGTTTACATTTTTTCCTCCTACTAAATCATCTTTCCACTTTAATCTTAACTCTTTAATTAACTTATTTTCATTAAGAGTATTTTTAGTATTTCCCTCTAAAATAAATTCATCTACTCTATCTAATTTCTTTGCCCATACATTAGTAACTGGTGCTAATGTTGAAATTAATGTAATCGTTACTGTACTTATTATTAACTTATTTAAATTTTCTCTACTACCTTTCATTTTTCTCTCCCTGTATTATTATCTTAAAGTCTACATTTATCAAATGAAATCATTTACTATTTAATAATGCATTTTTCATTGTATATTATTACCTATGCAAAATCAATAACTGTTATTTTATAACATTTACTGTTGTATTATTTTTTTATTTTATATTTATAAAATTATTTAATATTAAATCTAACATTTAAAAATTGCTTATAACTCTAAAAATATTTTTTCTAATTCAATAAATTTGCTTGTACCAACAAGATTAAATTATGTTAATATATAAAGATAACTATATTTATTTCATTAACTTTTTAAATAATAAAAAATAATATTGGAGAAAATTATGACTGAACAACAATATGAAAAGCTACTTAATATAAAAACTTCTGGAGAACAAAAAATATTTAATAAATCACTTCATTATAATAGATATGAACCAACATCTTATTTTGTACTAGAAACCTTATTTAAAGAATATGAAGTAAATGAAGATGATTACATAATTGATTTTGGCTGTGGAAAAGGTCGATTGAACTTTTATTTAAATTATTTTTTCAATGCAAATGTTACAGGCATTGAAATGAATACATATTTTTTTGAAGAAGCTATCTCTAATAAAAATAATTATCTAAAATTTTATAAAAAAAATACTAATAATATAAAATTTTTAAATTGTTTTGCTGAAAAATATGATGTTAATTTTAAAGATAATAAATTTTATTTTTTTAATCCTTTTTCTCTTCAAATTTTTATAAAAGTTATTTCAAATATTTTAATTTCCATGGCAAAAAGTTCTAGAAACATAGATATTATATTATATTATCCATCTGAAGATTATATATATTATTTAGAAAATAATACTGCTTTTACATTAAAAAAAGAAATTAAAATACCTTCTTTATATGAAAATAATATAAATGAAAAAATTTTAATTTATACACTTTCTTATAATTAAAACACCACTTTACAATAAATTTAACTAGCTAAAGAATCGTTATTAAGATGATTAATAACATCTTCAAGCGTAGTTATATTTTTATCAAGTTGTATT
>NZ_WHJC01000327.1 GCF_009295725.1 Clostridium tarantellae | reverse complement strand
AGCTAAAAATTATTTGTTGATAATTATTATTAATAAAATTCAAAAAGTATGTTATAATAATTTTGCATATAAATAATTATTTCACAAAAAAATATATATAAATTTATTAATTAATTGAAAAGAGGAAAGATTATTATGAATATTATTGATAGAGAATTAAAGATGATTTCAGAAAATCCATTACATATAAAAAATATTGATAATCCAACAGAAGAAATGCAGTTAAAGGCAATTTCTATAAATCCTTTTACTATTCAATATATAAAAAATCAAACTGAAAAAGTAAAATTTCAGGCTATTAGAAGAAATCCTTTAACAATAGAATATATAGAAAAACCTTCTGAGGAATTATGCATTTTAGCAGTTAAAGCTTTATGGAATGTACTAAAATTAATAAAAAATCCAACGGATACTGTAATAAAGAAAGCAGTTTCTACTAAAGGATGGGCTATTCAGTTTGCAGATAAAAAGAGTGAAGATCTTCAATTACTTGCTGTAAGTAAGGATTATGATGCCATAAAATATATAGAAAATCCGTCAGAAAATGTTCAATTAAGAGCAGTAGAAACTTATTGGGCAGCTATAAAGTTTATTAAAGATCCAACTTTAAAGGTTATGAGAGTAGCTATAAAAATTGATGAAGAAGCTATAAATTTTATATCTCATTATGATTATGAGCATATAAAATATTTTATAAGTGATAATATAAAGGTAGTTAAGTATTTATATGAAAGTATAGATGTGGATATAGTTATTGAAGTTTTGAAAGAAAAGATATGTTCTGAGAGCTTAGATAGAGATTATATTATAGATTTTTTAAATTTAGAAATGCTAGAAATGAACAAGATAAATTTTATAAAAGATTATGGTAGTAAAAAAGCCAAGCAAATTTTAGTAGATTATACTTTAGGTATGTAGATTTCTTTAAAAATTAGCAAAAAAGATAGTAATATAAAAATACGAAAGAAAGAAGGTAAATTATATGGATTTTAAAGAGGCCTTGAGTACAGTAGAACTTGTGGTGGCTACTGGTGAAGTACCTTTGTTGATAGGAGAAAGTGGTATTGGTAAGACTTCTCTTGTTAAAGAGTTAAGTGATATAAATAATTATTATTTGGTTACTATAGATGGAAATTTGTTAAAGGAAGGAGAAATTGGAGGACTTCCTGTAGTAGAAGATATTAAAGTTTTTCATGATGGGAGACAGATTAATAGAAAAATAACTAAATATGCTACTCATAATAAACTTATGGAAATTGAGGATGTATTACTTCAAAACTATGATAATGAAGTTTTATTATTTATAGATGAACTTAATAGATGTGAACATGCAGTTCAACAAGAACTTATGAACCTTATATTAAATAGAGAAATAAATGGATATAAGTTAAGTCATAGAGTAAAAATAATAGCAGCTATGAATCCTTCTAATAAATATGATAACTTTGAAGATAGTGACTATCAAGTTGTAGATATGGATTCAGCCCAGGAAGACAGATTTGTTTGGATTGCTATTGAAAGTGATTTAAAACAATGGATAAAGTGGGCAATGGATAAAGGAAATATACATGAACATATTATTGAATTTTTATCAACTTTTCCAGAATATTTACATATACCAAATTCAAAAGATTCTATAAAGGCTACACCTAGAAGTTGGGAAAGAATATCTAAGGCTTATAGAGTATATGAAAAAAATAATATGAAATTTTCCAAAGATATACTTTATAATGCTGTAAAGGGAAATGTAGGAGTATCTATAGCCCAAGATTTTATTAGTTATATAAATAGCATAAAAAAGCCTATTATTAAAGTTGAAGATATATTTAAGGAAGATATACTAAGCTTTGATATTAGGGAAAAATTAAAAGGAGAAAATCATTCAAGATTATATATTATTGCTAAAGGATGTTTAAATTATTTACAGAGTAAAAAATATAATAAAGAAAATATTTCAGTGTTTTCAGAATTTTTAAGTTATTATCCTAAAGATTTAGCATTAGGAATAATGAGAGAAATTAAAAGTGATTGCTCAAAAGAACTTTATAATAAATTTTTAGAAGACAATAGATTTTTAGAAGTGTTTTTTGAAATATATAGCTAAAGTAAAGGGGTTTTTTATGGAGTTTGAAGAAAATGGAAGAAAACTATACAATAAAGCATTAGAAATAAGCAAAGAAAAACACATATCAGAAGATTTTAAAAGACAATTTTGGTTATTAATAGAGAAAGCAATAATATCTTTATATAATTATGAAAATTCATTTTTTGGACAATTTCTTATACAGGTAAAAAGAGAAATAAATTTTAATATAAATTGGCCTTTAGCAACTAAACCAGAAATGGGACAATTTATTATGTATTTTAATCCTGTTATTTTGTTAGAATGCAACTTAAAGGAAATACAAGCACTTCTTAAGCATGAAGTCTATCATATAATAATGAGTCATTATGAAAGAGAGAAAGCTTTAAGAAATAAGTATTCTAAATTAGCTATAAGTATTGCTATGGATATTGCTATAAATCAATATATTAAGGATTTGCCATCTTATGCAAAGAGAATAGGTACTATTAATCTACAATATAATTTAGAGTTAAAGGCAGGAATGCCAATGGAAAAGTATGCAGAAGAAATACAAAAGGCTATTGACTTTAAAAATTCTAAAAAAATAGATAAAAAAGTATTAGAGGATGAAAATGAAAAAATTAATCAAGAAAATGCTCATGATATATGGAGTAGTAGTTTATTAACCATAGATAATTTAAATGGAATAACAAAGAAAACCTCTTTAAATGCATATAAGGGTAAGGCACCTAAAGATATTGAAAAAATAATATTTTTAATGAAAGAAGAGCCAGAAATAGAATGGAAAAAATTTTTAAGTAATCTTTTACCAACTACTAGAAGTGGTTATAAAAAAACTATAACTAGAAAGGATAGAAGATTGCCTAATAGGTTAGATTTAAGAGGAAAGCTTCCTAATACAATTCCTAAAATTTTAATAGCTATAGATATATCTGCATCTATGAGTGATAAGGATATTGAAAATATTATGGTAGAAATTTTAGCTTTAGTAAAAAATAAAAATACAGAGATTAAGGTAATAGAATGTGATGACCAAATTAGAAAAGTTTATAATTTACATTCTATAAAAGATATAAAGCCTAGAAGCAAAAAAAATGGTTCTACTAAATTTTCACCAGTATTTAAATACATTAAAGAAAATAATATGCGAGATCATATTTTAGTATATTTTACTGATGGAGTTGGAGAAAAAACTTTAGAAGTTAAGCCTATAAATAATAGAACTTTATGGGTATTAACAGGAGATGAAGAGTTAAGCTTGGATAAGCCTTATGGTACAATAAAAAGAATTTTTAAAGAGAAAAAAGAAGTTTATGGTCACAATTATGGGTTGCAAGAGCTTAGAGAAAACCTTCATGATTGGGCAAGATAGCAGTTCATTAAAAGTGAAAAAGATTATTTTTATATCTAGTTAATTATATATTTAAATTTTACATGAATATGAAATTTATAATTAA
>NZ_WHJC01000326.1 GCF_009295725.1 Clostridium tarantellae | reverse complement strand
AAAAGAAAAGGATAATTCTTTATATAATAAAATAAATATTTTATTTTTTGGCAATATAGATGATTCTGAAATTAAACAAAGATTAAATGATATTGATATTGTTCAAGTTAATGGAAGAATAAATTATAAAGAAGCTTTAAGTTACATGATACATAGTGACGTTTTATTGGTTTTTGGAAATAAAAATTCAAAGCAAATTCCAGCAAAAATATATGATTATTTTGGAACGGATAATCCAATAATGATTATTTTAGGTGATGATAATGATCCAATTAAAAATATAACTAAAAATATACATAAATGTATCATGTGTGAAAATGATAGTAGAATTATTTCAAATAATTTAAGAAATTTAATTTATGATATTGAAAATGGTAAAAGTTTTGAGCCATGTGAAGAGTATGAATGGACAAATATTTCAAATAGATTAAATAATATATTATCTTTAAAATAATAATATAAGGAGTTAAATTTTATGAAAAACATGGAAATAGGAAGTTTTATAAAAGAATTATCATCAAATTCTCCAGCACCGGGGGGAGGAGCAGCTTCAGCTTTAAGTGGAGCATTAGCAGTTGCTTTAACTTCTATGGTATATAATTTGACAGTAGGAAAAAAAGTATATAATGAATTAGATGAAGATAAAAAAAATAAGTTACTTATTAATTTAGAAGAATGTAATAATCTAAATGAAAAAATGTTATTAGTAATGAATAGAGATAAAGAAGTATTTTTAGAATTAATGAATTCTTATAAATTATCTAAAGAAACAGATGAAGATAAAAAGATAAGAAAAGAAGTTATAGAAAAATGTACTAAGGAAGCTATGAATGTTCCTCTTCAACTAGCTAAAGTTTCTATGAAATTTTATGAAAATATTAAATTTGCTGCAAAATATGGCAATAAAAACTTAATATCTGATGCCGCTGTAGCATGTATTATGTTAGGAGCTTGTATAGAATCATCAATAATTAATACAGAGGTAAATCTTGCTTTTATTGAAGATAAAGAATTAAAAGGTGATATAAGAAAAGTATTAGATGATCTAAAATTTATGAATAATAAATTTAAAACAGAAATATTAGAGTATACAAATTCTACAATAAATAAAGAATAAATGGATTTAAATCCATTTATTCTTTATTTAAATCATTTAAAGATTTGAAAGTATAACCAGTAGATTTTAATTCTTTTAAAACTTCATCTAATATAGAAGTATTTGTAGATGATACAGCATGAAGTAACATAATTTCTCCATTATGAGCTTTTTCTAATATTTTTTTCTTTCCTTCCTCTTTAGATGGTTGATTGTCTATAAGCCAATCTTTATATGCAAAACTCCAAAATACAGAAGTATAGCCTAAGTCTTCTGTATATTTTAAAGAAAGATCACTAAATTTACCCATTGGAGGTCTAAAAAATTTAGGCATATTTTTTCCCGTTACTCTAGTATATTCTTCTTCAACTTCTTTAAATTCTTCTTCAAATTTATTTTTATCTGTTATTTTTGCCATGGAAGGATGATGAGAAGAATGATTACATACTAAGTGACCTTCACTTTCCATTCTTTTTATTAAATCAGGGTTATCTTCTATGTAAGGTCTTGTAACGAAAAAAGCAGCAGGTACATTATTATCTTTTAAAATATCAAGAATTTTTCCAGTATACCCCTTTTCATATCCTTCATCAAAGGTAAGAAAAATTTCTTTTTTAGTGTTATTACCTACAAAAGCAATTTTATGATTAGTTAAAAAAGGACATTCTTTTGGAGGAGAAACAGTCTTAGTATTTTTATCAAGTTGATAATACCAATTAAATTCCTTAGTGTTATCTTCTACTAAATTATATTCATTACAATAACTATATGATTGCATAGAAGAAATTAATGGATTTGAAATTAAGACTGATGATAATAAAAAAGCTATTAAATTCATTGACATATAAATCACCTCAGAATTATTATTGCACTAATTTAATTAATAATTTATAAAGATTATTGGAGGTTAAGGTAAGAAAATACAGTAGTTGAAATATATATTAAGCTAGAGTATAATTTTAAAGTAAAAGTATAAGAGTTTAATTAAGAAAGGAATGTACATAGATGAAATTAGGAATAGTTGGATTACCTAACGTAGGTAAAAGTACATTATTTAATGCTATAACAAAAGCAGGAGCGGAATCAGCAAACTACCCATTTTGTACTATAGAACCAAATGTTGGAGTAGTTAGTGTACCAGATAAAAGATTAGATGTTTTAGAAAAAATGTACAATACTAAAAGAAAAATTTATACAGCAATAGAGTTTTATGATATAGCTGGCTTAGTTAGAGGAGCTAGTAAAGGAGAAGGTTTAGGAAATAAATTTCTTTCTCATATAAGAGAAGTAGCATCTATAGTTCATGTAGTTAGATGTTTTAATGATGAAAATGTTGTTCATGTTGATGGTTCTGTTGATCCTATAAGAGATATAGAAACTATAAATCTTGAACTTATACTTGCGGATTTAGAAGTTTTAGAAAGAAGAATGGAAAAAAGTGTTAAACTTGCTAGATCAGGAGATAAAACAGCTAAATTTGAATATGCAATAATGGAAAGAATTAAAACTCAATTAGAAGCTAATAAACCAGTTAGAACATTAGAATTTGATACAGAAGAGGAAAAGTTTGTAAAAGGATTATTTTTAATAACTTCTAAGCCAGTTTTATATGCTTGCAATATATCAGAAGATGATATGATGTCAGGAAATTATGAAAATGAATATGTTAAAAAAGTAAAAAAATATGCAGAAGAAGAAAATTCAGGTGTAATGGTGGTTTGTGCTAGACTTGAAGAAGAATTATCAGGATTAGATGAAGAAGAAAAAAATGAAATGCTAGCTGAATATGGTTTAGAAGAGTCAGGGTTAGATAAATTAATTCAAGCAAGTTATAAATTATTAGGGTTAATTAGTTATTTAACTGCAGGAGTGCAAGAAGTTAGAGCATGGACTATTAAAGAGGGAACTAAAGCACCAGCGGCGGCAGGAAAAATTCATTCAGATATTGAAAGAGGATTTATTAGAGCTGAAGTTGTAGCTTATAATGATTTAGTTGAATGTGGGTCAGAAGCAGCAGCTAAAGAAAAAGGTCTTTATAGACTAGAAGGAAAAGAATATGTTATGAAGGATGGAGATATTGTTAATTTTAGATTTAACGTATAATATTTCCTCTAAATTTAAAAGAGCATGACGGAAGTTGTGCTCTTTTGAAATATTTTATAAAAATAAAAGAGATTAATTATACAATATTAATCTCTTTATGTTTGGCGGGAATATGTGGGAATCGAACCCACCAATGATAGTATTAGTACCACAACTAGGTTTTGAAGACCTGTAGGAACACCAGCTCCTATCTATTCCCATAATTCATTTAGATTCTACAATATAATATAATCATTGTCAAATAAAAGTTCCATATTTATTTTATTATTTTAAAATAAATATAATTTTATAAAAGGAATTTTATATAGTTTATAGAATAAATAATACAATAAATATATAAAATAT
>NZ_WHJC01000325.1 GCF_009295725.1 Clostridium tarantellae | reverse complement strand
TATGTATACTGTACATATAGAAAAAAAGATTTATTAAATAGCAAATATTTATTCTTAATCTATTATAATAAGATAAGACTTCCAATATTTAATAAATAAATTACTTTATTGGTATTGTTTTATCAAAAACAATATCCAGATATATTTGATTCAGAGCATACTAATATTGAATCATCTTCTAAATAAATAATGTTTCTGTCTTTTTTTACATAGTCAATGGCTACATTTATTAAAATTCTTGTTATCCAAGTTTTAAAGATACTAGGATTCTTTAATTTATGAACATTTAAAAAACCTTTATAGGCACATTCCTGTAAAATATCTAATGCTTTATTTTCATCTTTAATGTAACTATAAGCAAATTTATAAAGATAAACCTTATAAATTTTGTATAACTCTGTAAATGCATGAGAGTCACCATTTTTTGCTTTTTTAGCTAAAGTTATTTCTAATGGTTGTTTTTTCATAGTTTGCCAAGGCAAAGAAACTATTTTCTCCATACCCCTCTCCTTAATCTCATAAATTTTAAACATTAATGTTATACCTATTAGACAGATATTACACACATAAAGTTGCAAAAAATAATAATTTAATAATATTATCAAATTATGATTAAATTAATCAACTAAAGTTATTATATTTAGTTCAATAGGATTTTGAAAATAATAGCAACTAAAAACTTAGATTATCTCAAAGATTTTAGTTGCTATTGTAATTTTACGTTCTTAAAGAATATGATAAATAATACTCTTAGTACTTAATTTAGCTTATTAATTTCATTCATAATAGACTTTATACTTGCCATAACCTTATTTCCAAATTCTTGTGTTTATATTATACACTAACTGTGAAATACTCATCACTTATAGAAGTGAGAGCTTCCTTTAATCCTGTCCAACCACAAA
This sequence comes from Clostridium tarantellae, assembly GCF_009295725.1. Classification (GTDB taxonomy): domain Bacteria; phylum Bacillota; class Clostridia; order Clostridiales; family Clostridiaceae; genus Sarcina; species Sarcina tarantellae. The sequence continues at coordinate 2,659 of NZ_WHJC01000325.1, read as the reverse complement.
GGGAATTATTTTACAGACTATCAGTTTCCAAGGCTATGGGTTTTTTATGAGGATAACCCTTCCCGTATAACCTACGGTACTACAAGTTTACGACTTGTTATTGAAAACCTATGTTAGTATTATAACTTAATTTGAAAGAAATTGTTAGTGGAAATTATTGACGTTTCGAGTAAACTCTTGCGTCGATTCATCTCACCACCTACCTTCGGTTGAGGTGGGAGAATTTTCTCAAATTCTAGTTAAAAGTTAAACCAAAATAAACATTGTTTTTTAAAATAGCCATTTAATTATTGTAAATATGTTATAATAAAGAAAAAATACATTGAGAAATTTAAAATTATTTATTAATATTTAAAATAGAAAAGAGATGAGTTTAAATGATTAAAGATAAAAAATCTAAGCATAATAAGTTAAGGATTTTTTACTATAATCCTAAAAATCATTCTGGAGTTGTTAATAAAAGAAAGGGAATAGGATCAACTATTAACTTTGGAAGTAAAGAAGGAAGACATTTATTTGCAGCTATGATGATACCAGTTTTTATAGCTATTATTGTAATTATTGTTATAGTAGCTTTAAAGAAATAATATATGTTTTGTATATTAAAGATTTAAGTGATGAACTTATTAAATTTTTAAAGTATGTAGAGCATTCAGATGATAAAATAGCAGAAGAATCTAAAGGAGCTTTAGTTAAAAATATTAATGTTATAACTAATATTAGGAAAAAATATGATCCATTGGCTGATTTAGTATTACCACATATTACATTGGTTTTTCCTTTTGAGAGTGATTAAACTAATAAAGAGATTAGTATATATTTAAAAGAATGTTTAATTAATATAAAACCATTTATACTTGAATTACAAGGCTTTAGTAAGTTAAAGGATAGTTATGGAAATTACTTATTTTTAAATATAGTTTCTGGTAGTGATATAATTAAAAGCATTCATAATATATTGTATAAAGGTACTTTAAAACAATTTAAACCTGAAAATGATTATGTTCCACATATGACAGTTGGGAAGTTATCTTCTATTAAATTGCTTGATGAAGCCTTTGAATATGTAAATGGATGTAATGAAAAAATTAGTACTTTAGTAAAAAAATATCAGTTAAAATGATTGGTGAACGTGAAAAGTCTATTATAATAATAGAGCAAGAACTCAACAGATAAATAATAAATAGAGTGTCTACTAAGTAGGCACTTTTTATTTTCTAAAAACCTATCTGTAAAAATATTGGAAATTATGATAATATTAAATAATTAACAATTAATTGTATAATTAGAATTTCATATGGTGAAAGAATGGAGATGTGAGAAAAGGAAGTTCAAAATAATAGAGAAGTTTTAGTAACTATTTTAAATGAAAAAGGAAATATTTACATAGGAGTATACATTGATACATATTGTAGTTTAGAAATTGTTGCTGAAAGAAATGCAGTTTTTAATATGTTTAAAAATGGTGAGTATAAAATATCTAAATTGGTATGCATTCTTAAAGATGGTACAGTAGATACTCCATGTGCAGGTAGAGAACTTTTAATTGAGTTAGATGTAGAAAGTGAATAAATTGAAATCTTTATTAATTTGAAGAACTATAAAACAATAAAATTTAAGGAGCTTATACCTAATTATTGGGGATATAAAAGGGTTAAAAATAAATTTCAAGAAGAAATGAAATAGATAAATTTATAAAGGAGAAATATATGATATTTACCATTAAAGATAAATATAAAAAGGAGAAAATTGCAAGGGAAATATTATTTAATTTACCTGAATGGTTTGGTTTGACTGAAAGTACAGAAGAGTATATTAATTGTAGTAAAGAAATGCCATTTTGGGTTGATATAGAATATAATGAAACAAGAGGCTTTATTACATTAAAAGAAACAAGTCCTTATACTGTTGAAATCTATGTTATGGGAGTATTAAAGAAGTTTCATAGAAATAAAATTGGATATGATTTATTTAAAACTTCTTATAATTATGCTAAAGAACAAGGATATTTATATATACAAGTTAAAACAGTAAAAGAAGGAATCTATGAGGAGTATAATAGAACAGTTGAATTCTATAAAAACCTTGGCTTTAAAGAATTTGAATGTTTTCCAACACTTTGGGATGAATGGAATCCTTGTCAGATTTATATTATGTCAATTAAATAAATTACTGGCTTTCCATCATTTACATTGAAAAGAGGTATTAAAGATGAAATATATGGGAGATTCTAATTGGTGGAATGAACGATTTAAAATAAGAAAATTAAATATTATGCATCATGAGAAATGCTTAGAAAAAGATATTAAATTTTTTCCTAAAGAAGGAAAAATATTAGATGTTGCTTGCGGTGATGGAAGAAATTCTATTTATTTGGCGAAATTAAGGTATAGTGTATGTGCTATTGATTTTAGTGAAGAAGCATTAACAAGGCTAAATTACTTTAGCAGAAAAGAAAATCTTCATATTGAAACTAAATTAGTAGATTTATCAACTAATGATGTATTTATTAACTTGGATAAATATGATGGAATTATAATTAATCATTATAGACTTAATCCCCATTTATATAATAAGTTATTTAGATATGTTAATGAAGGGGGTATTTTATGGGTGAATGGATTTAGAGAAGTTCCTAATGATAATCCTAATATTACAG
>NZ_WHJC01000324.1 GCF_009295725.1 Clostridium tarantellae | reverse complement strand
TTATTTACTTAATAAAATGCTATTCGTATCCTTTGGGAAGGCATTTCAAGGCGTTACCCTATCATTCTACCTATTGTAATAACAGTTCTAATTACTTTTGTAATTAGGCTAGTTTTGTAGTAAACCCTCGCTTACCTTTATCTAGCAACAAGTCGCACTTATATATTCCTTAGAAACAAATCCAAAACTGCCTTTATATTCTATCTTATAAAACTCATTCTCTTCATCTACTATTCTTACCTTTGATCCATTTCTTAAAGAACCTATAACTTTTGAAGATGTATTTGCACTTTCTCTTACATTTAAAGATGAACTTACATTTACTATTCCTGTCTTTCTAACCATATCTCCTTCTGGTTTTGATGGCTCTGGTTTTGGCTCTTCCGGCTTTGTTTCTACATCCTGCACATCTTTTATATATTCTTTAGAAACAAATCCAAAACCGCCTTTATATTCTATTTTATAAAATCCATTCTCTTCTCCTACTATTACTATTTTGCTTCCACCTGTTAATGAACCTATAACCTTAGAGGATGTACTTGCACCTTCTCTTATATTTAAAGATGAACTTACATTTACTATTCCTGTCTTTTTTCCTGTTTCATCTGGCTTTGGTGGTTCTGGTTTTGGTTCTTCCGGCTTTGTTTCTACATCCTGCACATCTTTTATATATTCTTTAGAAACAAATCCAAAACCGCCTTTATATTCTATTTTATAAAATCCATTCTCTTCTCCTACTATTACTATTTTGCTTCCACCTGTTAATGAACCTATAACCTTAGAGGATGTACTTGCACCTTCTCTTACATTTAAATATGAACTTACATTTACTATTCCTGTCTTTTTTTCTGTTTCATCTGGTTTTGGTTCTTCTGGCTTTACATTTTCATTACCTTCTATATCAACTATATTTTCAACATAATTTTTAGCAATATATCCATACCCACTTTTATATTCAATTTTATAAAATCCATTTTCTTCATCTAAAATTATTACTTTTTCTCCATTTAAAATTGTACCTAATATTATACTATTAGTTGATGCCTTTTCTCTTACATTTAAAAAAGAAGAAACTTTTACTATTCCACTTTTTTTCTTATTTGAATTATCTATTGAAGGTTTTTCATTAGGTATAGTATTTAGTAAACTTACATACTCTTTTGAAATATATCCCTCTCTCCCATTATAAATAATTTTATACCAACCATTACTTTCAGAAATAATATCTACTTTAGAATTCTTATGTAATATTCCTATTATTTCACTATTTAAAGATGGATTATTTCTAACATTTAAATTATTTACGATTATAATACCTTCTTTATTATTATTTTCCCCCGTTACTTTTATATAAGTCTTAGAAACATATCCATAAGTATTATTAAAGCTTATTTTATACCATTCATCTATTTCAGATAATATTTTAACCCTACTACCTTTAGTTAATTTTCCTATAACCTCATAATTTGTTCCTGCTCCAGACCTCACATTTAAGGAACTATGAGAAATTACTTCCCCTATTTTTTCTCCAGCTTTTAATTGAAAATCCTCTTTATTTTTCAGTGTTGTAGCATATACTTCTTTTGCTTGAACATAACTTACTGTACTAGTAGCTACCATAGTTCCAAGTAATAAACAACTAATATTTTTATTTTTCATTAATTATCCTCCATATATGATAAAATTTCTAAAGTTAACTATCAATGTAATAATTAACTATTAAAATTTTTAAATTTGTTATAAATTTATTATTTTTATTTTACCATATTTTTACCTTTTATAACATAAAACACTATTAAATGTTCAAATAATAAAAAATTATATATCTGTTGTCAACCTTTTTAATTTTTTCAATATTTTTACTACTTCATAGTTACCATAAAATAATTCCATATAAAAATTTAAGCTATAAAATTCAGAAAATATTTTCTAAATTTTATAGCTTTTATAATAAATAAAATTAATTTAAATTTTCATTTAACTCTTTAACTTCTTCAGTTAATAACGAGTTTTTATATCCATATAAAAAATAACTTACTACTATTAAAATAAGTATAATTGAAAAATACATCCATATTATACCTGAAATATATACCATTAAGAATATACAACTAGCACTTGCTAATATAGGAATCAACGGGAAAAATGGTGTTTTAAATTTTCCTTTATTAATTGGATATCTAAGTCTTAATCCAATTACAGATAAAGAAACTAATAAATAGATAATTAAAAAACAAGCATTAGCTATATTAGCTAATGAACTTAAATCTATAAATCCTGCTAATAATACAGCTATAATTGCAATTCCTGATAATGAAAACATTGGTACAGATTTTTTGTTTTTCTTTGAAAATATCTTAGGTATTAACTTATCACGACTCATAGTATTTAAAACACGTGAACCAGCATATTGATTAGCAAACATAACAGCTAATATTCCAACAATAGCTCCAACTGATACTACTGAACCCGCCCAAGTCATATGTACTGTATTTAAAGCATAACTTAGTGCATCTCCAACATTTAAATTTAAATAATGAACCATTCCTGTTAGTACTAAAGAAACTATTACATATATTATAGTACATACAGCTAAAGATACTATTAATCCTATTGGTAAAGCTTTTTCTGGATTTTTAACTTCCTCTGCCGCTGAAGCTGTTGCGTCAAAACCAGTATAAGCAAAGAATACTGAGGCAGTTCCTACCCAAACACCATTAACACCATAAGGCATAAATGGATGCCAATTTTCTGTATTAATAAAAAATGCACCTACAATAATAAATACTAATATAACTAAAAGCTTAACTATTACCATAATATCATTTACTTTCTTACTTTCACTAGTTCCTCTACTAAGTACAAAAGTAACTGCTAATACTGATAATATAGCTGGAACATCTGTTATCCCACCTTCTGATGGTAATTTAGTAAAAAGATCTGGTATATGTAATCCCATTAAATTTAACAATTCAGTAAAATATGCAGACCAACCTGAAGCAACAGTGGCTATACAAAGTATATATCCTATAACTACACATAATCCAACTATGTATCCAAAGATTTCACCTAAGGAAATATACGCAAAAGAATATGACCCTCCAGCACTTGGTACTGAAGATGCTAATTCAGCATAACATAAAACTACTAACATACAAGTTATTCCTGCACCAATAAAAGAAATACATACAGATGGTCCTGCATCTTTAGCTGCAACTACACCAGTTAAAACCATTACTCCTGTTCCAATTACAGCTCCTATACTCATTAGTATCAAATCCCAAACACCTAAAATTCTCTTTTTAGATTCTTTTGTTCTTTCTAATAAGCTATTTAAATTCTGAGCTCTAAAAATATTCACTTTTTCCCCTTCTTTCTTTAAGCTTTAAAAGCTTTTCTCTTTTGTATATTTTTCTGTGTAAAGGAATAAAAATAATTAATCTATTAAAGAATTATCTATTTTTTTCACACAATATAAATTGTATCAAGAAATTTTTATAAATCCAAGCTTTTTATAAAGGATTTTTTATAAAAATTAACTGCTAAATAAAATTTAATAATTATTCTTATATATCTTTTCC
>NZ_WHJC01000323.1 GCF_009295725.1 Clostridium tarantellae | reverse complement strand
AAGCTGTTTTATTTTATGTATTGCTAAATTTAACAATATGGTTTTATAAAAAAATTTTACAGTTAGTTTAACTACTTAGTTTAAGGAGAGTGTATTTTTTATGGCAGAAATGATAAAAGAAAAAACAAAACCAACGGTTATAAGTGAAATAGAACCTTTTAGTATAAAAGATAAATTTGGATATATGTTGGGGGATTTAGGGAACTGCATGTTTTTCTCATTTATAGGAGGCTACTTAATGTTATTTTATACAGATGTATTAGGAATTTCAGCAGCTTCTGTAGGATCTCTATTTATAATAGCTCGTATATGGGATGCTATAAATGATCCTATCATGGGAACTTTTGTAGATTCAAGACCAAGTACTAAAACAGGAAAATTTAGACGTTATTTATTATACTTTTCAGTACCAGTAGTTGCATCAGGATTTTTATGCTTTACTTATTTTCCAGGTTTAAGTAATAGCGCAAAAATAATATATGCATATGTAACATACATATTATTTGGTATGATGTTTACAGGTATGAGTATTCCTTATGGTTCTTTAGCATCAGTTATAACTGATGATCCAGTTCAGAGAACCTCTCTTTCTATGTGGAGAACTATAGGATATATGTTAGCTAATTTAATAATAATGTGTTTAGCACCAAAATTAGTTTTTGCTGGAGGACATAAAGCTACAGCTAAAGGATTTATGAGCATTGGAATTATATTTGCAATAATTTCTATATCAAGTTATATAGGTGCTTTTAGTTTGGTAAAAGAAAGAATAATTCATAAAAATACTAAAAAGCCAAAAATAAATTTAAAGAAAAGTTTAAAAGGTTTATGTAAAAATCGTGCCTTATTAGGAATTATGTTAACATCTTGTTCAGTTATTTCATCAACAATGTTAGTAAATTCATTAACACCATATCTTTATAAAGATTATTTTAAAGCACCAGACTTATTATCAGTTGCTGGTATGTTAGGTATGGGAGCATCATTTTTAGTATTGCCTTTTGTAACCCCTCTTGCTAAAAAGTTAGGTAAAAAGGAATTAGCAAGTATAGGATTAACTTTTACAGCAATAACGTATTTAATATTATTTTTAGCACCAATAACTAATCCATTTATCTTTATATCATTTCAAATGATAGCTAATGTGGGAATTGCATTTTTAAACTCAGTAACTTGGGCTATGGTTGCAGATGTTATAGATTATCAAGAATATATTACAGGAAAAAGAGAAGAAGGGATAGTTTATTCCTCATATTCTTTTGTACGTAAATTAGGACAAGCTGCTGCTGGTGGATTAGGTGGATTTGCTCTAACTCTTATTGGGTATGTTGGGGGAATAAAAGAACAAAGTCCTCAAGTTGCATTAGGAATAAAGAGAATAGCAACCTTTGCACCTCTTATGGCAGTAACAATTGCAGCTTTATCTTTAATGTTTGTATTTAACTTATCAAAGAAAAGATTAGTAGAAGTAACAAAAGAGTTAGAAAAAAGAAGAGTTTCTTAACATGAATAAAAGGGGCTAGCATATTATAAAATTAAAATTTACTAGTGACAGCCCCTTTATTTTTTTAAATTAAAGGAACATCATTATTTTTTAATCTAATTTGATATTTAAATTTATTTCCTTTAACAACAGCTTTTGTATATTCAACTATAAGATTATTTTCATAACTTATTCGTTCTACTCCCATACAAGCTATAGTATCTTTAGAATTTATAGCTAATAAATGTTTTTTTGTTTTATCAGGTAATACAGGATAAAAGGTCTGAATTGCATCTGTAAATTTTACATTATAATTATCTTGTAAAACATCATATAAGGCATTAGTATTTAAATCTATTTTTTCAAACTCATTAAATCTTTTAGCAGGAAGATAAGTTGTTTCAAATAATACAGGTTCATCCTCCATTTTTCTTACTATATCAATCTTAAAAACTTGTTCATTTTTGTTTAAATGCATGATATTTTTTATATTATCATCTGGTGTAATTTTATCAAAACATATTAATTTATATTTTGGAGTTTTACCTAAATTTTTTAATTCTTTGGAAAAGCTATAAAAATTATCTAAATTTTGATTTACTGAATGATAGGAGACAAAGCTACCTTTTCTTTTTTCTTTAAAAATAAGACATTCTTGTTCTAATTTACTTAAGGCTTGTCTAACAGTTGAACGACTTACATTATAAGTTTCTTTAAAATCATTTTCAGATGGAAGTTTTTCACCTTCAATAAAAGTTTTATTTTGTATATTTTCTTTTATTACCTTATATAATTGTAAATGTAGAGGTTCATTACTATTTTTATCTAACATTATTTTCTCCTTAATTTTGAAAATTTGTATTTCGTTTTCCTTGCTTATATTAACCAATTATACTATAAATTTATTTATAAATTAAGATGAAAAATAAAAGGTTTTAATTGTTTATGTATTACAAATTCACAAGCTAAGATAACATTTATCTTAATAATTATTTATAATATGATTAAAGCATTTTCAATTATTTAACTGAATTTTTATAATATGAAGTTAAAAAGAATATATTTTATTTTGTACATTCATATAAAATTTTTCCTATAGATTCATTAATTACTAAGTTAGCTATAGAATCATATTGTGTTTCTGATTTATTTATAAGTATAAGATTTTTTCCTTTAAAATATCTTATAAAACTTGCAGCTGGATAAACTACTAAAGATGTGCCCCCAACTATTAAAGTTTCGGCATTACTTATTAACGATAAAGTTTTATTTATCACTTCATCATCTAAGCCTTCTTCATATAAAACTACATCAGGTTTAACAATATTTCCACATTCATTACATTTAGGAATTGGTCCTTTTAAAGCAAGAAAGGAATTTAAATCATAAAATTTACCACAATTAACACAATAATTTCTATGGATAGAACCATGAAGTTCTAAAACATTTTTACTTCCAGCCATTTGATGAAGTCCATCAATATTTTGAGTTATCACTCCCTTTAATTTGCCCTCTTTTTCTAGTTTAGCTAAAGCAAAGTGAGCCTTATTAGGTTTTGCATGAGGATAGATAAGTTTAGATTTATAATAATTAAAAAATTGTTCTGGATAACGAATATAAAAACTATGAGATACCAATTGTTCAGGAGTAAAAGTTATATTAAGTTTTTCATTAAATAAACCATTAGCGCTTCTAAAGTCTGGTATGCCGGATTCTGTAGAAGTACCAGCACCGCCAAAGAATACTATGTTGTTACTATATTTAATTATTTCTTTTAATTTTTTGATTTTTTCATCATTATTCATAAAAATCATCTCCAAATTTATATTTCTACTTTGATTATACTATAGCTGTTTGTTCAAAGAATTAAAATATATTATAATTTATTTTTTTTATAAGTAGATTAATATTATTTAATAAAGAAAAAGGTAAATAAATATTAGATATAAAGATTATTTTTAGTTATATTAAATTTTAAAAATATAAAATTTGAAAATAAAATCAAAAAACATATAATATGTAGTAAAAAAATGGTTAAAGTTTCAAATTTAAAGTGTTAAAATAAATTATATAAAATAATTTATTTTATAAGAATAAAATTATTA
>NZ_WHJC01000322.1 GCF_009295725.1 Clostridium tarantellae | reverse complement strand
ATATATGTTGAGCACTCTTTAGTATGATTTTCATCAATAATATTACATATATAGTTTAAATTTATAGGTTGCATTATTACTTCAGCATAAGATTCCCCATTAATAGGATTTATAATATTTATTTTTTCTAATTTAGCATTGCTGTTCATAGAAGGATATAATATTTTAGCTTTATTATTTCCATAGTTACTAACTGCATAAATAGCTAATTGATATAACATTTCTCTTGGGAGAGGATTTTCCCATAAATCTCTATATTTAGCATCTAATAAAGTAATTACTTTATTTTTTTTCATTATAGCAAAGTCAGGTCTAGGCATAGGCGCTTTTTTTCTTTTAGGATTATATTCTCCTGCATATTGAAACATATTATGTAAAGTAAATTCATCTTTAACTTCATAATCTAAAATATAATCTTTTAATAATTTAGAAACAAAGCTTTGAAAGAATTTATTCATATCAAATAAAAATCCACTAAAAACCTTTGAGTTTATGTCTTTTTCTAGTGATACTCCCTTTCCTTCATAAATTATATTTATAAGTTCTAAAGCTGGTTTATAATGAGCCACTAATCTATTAATATTACTGTAAGCCTTATTAATAATAGTTTTATTTAAAGTAATTTTACTTATGTTAATTTCCATAAAATTAGCTATTCTTTTTAATTTTATTTTAAGTTCTTTATCATCAGTTATTGATATACCTAAATAAATTCCTGATAGCAATACTTGGTTAAGTGTATTATCCTCTAATCTTTTATAATAGGTACAAGGAAGGGTAGAACCAATGAATCCTCCATTTTTACTTATTTCATTAAAATTTATTCTTCCTTTTGGAGAAGATAACTTATGATTTATCTTTATATAATTTTTATTTAATCCTATATTTATAAGGTGCTCTATTTCTATACATAATTGATAAATTAATAAGTCAAGGAAACTGTATTTTTTAATTTCATAATTAGCTTTAGATAATATATTTAAATCCTTTAACCCATAGGTATATTTTAAAAGCTTAAAAAGAGGTAAATTATCTATTTTAGGAAAAATATTTATATGTAAACTTCCTAATTTTATTTTACCTACATAGGAATTTGTACTTATAGAAATACCCTTTCTTAATTCTATTATATTTAAAAAGCCTTTATTCTTTAATAATTCTGCCGTTTTTCTTTCTTCATCATTATTTAAGAAAACATTATAAAGTTTATTATCTTTATTAGGAGTTAGGGTTTGCCATTCTTTTAAAGTAATCATAGTTCCCCCTTAATATCCTCATTTTCACAATCTTCTTGACATACAGAAAAAGAAGTTTTTATTTCAGCACAGGGAGATAATAAAGCATTTATAAGCTCATCCTTTTTAGATGGTTTAAATATATCAAAATTAATATCACCATTTTCTATATTTATTAAAGAATTTCCAATAATTTTTGATATAGATTCATAATCTCCATAAAAATATTCTTCTAATAAAGGAATAATATCCTCTAAAATTACTTTATTTAAGCTTTCAAAGGTTTGTATGGCATTATTATTTTCCATAAAATAAGAATGACCTATTTGTAGGTTTCTACCTTCTTTTCCCAAAACCTGACAAAGCCTTTTATTTAACTCCTTAAGCCATAATTCAAGTGGTAGTCCTTCTATAATAGAATTAGCTAATAAGCTATAATCAGGCATAATTTCAATAAACCCAAATCTTCTTCTAAGGGCAGTATCTAATAAAGTAATAGATCTATCGCTGGTATTCATTGTTCCAATGATAAATACATTTTTTGGCACATTAAACAGGGTATTTGATAAAGGAAGAATTAAATTTTTCTCTCTTTTATTGCTTTCTAATAGGGTAATTAACTCTCCAAATATACGAGAAATATCTCCTCTATTAATTTCATCAATAATTAAGTAGTAATTTTTATCAGCATTTACCTTTGCTTCTTTACATAAGGATTTAAATATACCATCCCTTAACTTAAAAAGAGTTTGCATATTGTTCTCTGAAATGGTAGGCTTTATTCCTTCAATAAAATCTTCATATCCATAGGATGGATGAAAACAACACATTCTTACTAATCCTGCTGATAAGTTATTTCCTTGAACAATTGCTAATTCTTCATCATTTAAATCTTCATAATTTTTATTAAAGGCTTTTCTTGCAGCTAATTCAAAGGCTGTTTTTTCAGCAAAGTAAGTTTTTCCAGTACCTGAAGGACCATATAAAATAACTTGCTTTTTTCTTTGTAATATATTTTCAATTTGTTCCATAGTGCCTTCTAATTTTTTTAGTTTTTTAATAGCAGAAGATAGTCCTATGTGAGTATCTTCTCTTTGAAGTAGTTTTTCTATTTTTAATAAGTTATCCGTATTTTTACCATAAGCATTTACTATTGTTTTTAGTCCCTCTTTTGGTTCTGGTAAACTCTCACCATTAAAATATTTTAACCAATTAACTTTAATAGTATTAGGAAATTCTAACCCTGCATTAAATTCATAATTACCTATAACTTTTCCAATAGCTAAAATTAAATTCCCTTCAACAGCCACCACTATATCCTCTGAAGTTATGTACTTTATAAAGTTATAAATTTCATTTGCTATTTTATTTGTGGATTTTGAAGCATTCATATATTTTTCATTTATTAAAAGCTTTAAATTATCCTTAGCTTTTTTATCACCTAAAGAATTTATTTTAGATAAATCTCCAAGTTTAGTCCAACCAATAGATATACATTCATTTTCCATCATTTCATTTAATAAGCTTTCTCCATTTTCATTAACTGTATTTATACGCCAGTATTTATGATAAGGACCATAAAGTTCTCCAATAATATAATTTAAATTTGCCACAGGAATATTTAATTCTTTAGATAATTTTATATAAAAACTAGAAAGTTCATATCTTCCCTTAGTTTCTTTAGGTTTCTCTAAAAGCTTAATCATAAAAAATCTTTGATACTCTAATGTATGAAAAGTATCAATTTTTTCAGGAAATAACATATGATAATACTTATGAACCCAAGCAGTATCAGAAAGACCTTTGGTATCTGTAATTAAATGTTCTTCAAGGTTTTTATAGGTATTATAATCATATTTATTAGGTAAAGAGTTTATTATTTCAACACCTTTTACCATTAAATCTCTTTTTTCTCTAGCAACTTCAATAGCTTCTTCAATAGTAGCTTCCTTAGGGTTTTTAGTAGTTCCAATAATCCATTTTCCATCTTCCTTACGCTTATATACACCAAATTTAAAGGAACTACCTCCAGCAATTTTACCAAAAATATTAGGTATATCTTTATAGGTTTTAAACTCTAAATAATAAACCAAACTTTCTTTATTACCATGATTAAACATAGTATTTAGTAGAAGCTCCCCATCCATACTTTTTAATTTTTCAGCATTAAAGCGTTCATAAAAGGCTTCATAATATTCTTTTAAATCATCTGCTTTTTTCAACATATTTTTTGATAAAAATTCATTATATTTAAACTTTATTTTTTCCCTATAATCCATTTTTATATCATCTCCTTTTAATTTCTAGATGAAACTAAAATTACAAATAATTTCTAATTTTCCCTTATAAAAATTATTTATTTCTATACTATATAC
>NZ_WHJC01000321.1 GCF_009295725.1 Clostridium tarantellae | reverse complement strand
AAGGGGTTGTTGCACACTTTTTTAAAGGAAATATATTCCTAGTAGATATATAATCAATATCACTAGAAATATATTTGTATTTTTAAAAAAGTCAATGGTAATATTTTTTAATTATTAAACACTAGTGCTAAGAAGTGATGAATAAAAATTAATGAGGGAGGTGAATCATTATCTTAAAAAAGATAATGATAAGGGTTATGAAAAATATATTATTAGTAGAGGATGATAGAGCAGTAGCATTGGCAGTAATATATAGCTTAAAAAAAGAAGGATTTAATGTATGTCATGCAACAAATTTAAAATTAGCTAGAACAATGTTTAATGATAAAGTAGATTTAATCTTACTTGATCTAATGTTACCTGATGGAGATGGATATGAATTATGTACTGAAATAAGAGAAAAAGGTAATGAAGTTCCAATTATTTTTATGACAGCTTGTGATGAAGAATCTAATATAGTTTTAGGATTAGACTTAGGAGCAGATGATTATGTTACAAAACCTGTAAAAATAAGAGAATTAGTTTCTAGAATTAATGCAGTTTTAAGAAGAAGAAGTATTAAAACTACTAATAAAGAATATGAAAATATTTTGATAAGTGATGGAATTGAATTAGATAATGCCGCTCATACGGTTAAGAAAAATGGTAAAGAGGTTTCATTAACATTAAGTGAGTTTAAATTATTATTAATGCTTATGGAAAATTATCCAAATGTATTAGGGAGAAATTTAATTCTTGAAAAGCTTTGGGATGTAGATGGAGATTTTATAGATGCTAATACATTAAGTGTGTATATTAAAAGACTTAGAGAAAAAATAGAAGAGGATAGTAAAAATCCAATACTTATAGCTACTGTAAGGTCTGTAGGTTATAAATGGACACCTAAGGTGGTGAAAAGATAATGAATGCTTTATTAAATGGTAATGAGAGGGCTAAACTTGGAGCTTTTCTCATTATACTATTTATTTTACAAGGATTTGTTTTTTACACACTTAATATTAATACTTTAGGAAAAATAAACAGAAGATACATAAATCAAAATATATCTATAGTTGGAGAAATATCAAATTATAATGAAACTTTAGGTGAAAAAATAATTCCTTTAATAACAGGAAAAAAACAAGGAGATTACAATAAAGGAAAAGAGATTATGGATAGATATTCCTATAATACCAATTTAAATTATGATTTTAATCCGTTATTTGAGGATATAAATAATCAATGGATTATATCATTAATTTTATTAATTACATTAAGTACAATAATAATTTTAGTGGGAGTATTTTTTATAACTAATCCTATGTTTAAACAAATAAAAATATTAACTATAAGAGCTGAAAATATAGTTGAAAATAAATTTTATTCTAATGAGAAAACTTATAATTATAAAGGAAGTTTAAATAAATTTATAGTGAAATTTCAACTTATGGAAGACAGAATAAAAAATAGTATTTCATTATTAAAAGATGAAAAAATTAATCTTAAAAATATAATTAATGATATATCTCATCAATTAAAAACTCCATTAATGGCATTGGCTATGTATAATGATATACTAAAGGATCATAAAGAAATGGATAAAGAGGAAATAGATGATTTTATTAATTTAAGTAAAGAGCAGTTAGAAAGAATGAATTGGCTTGTTAAGACATTACTTAAATATGCTAGATTAGAAAGTAATGCAGTAGAATATAGAAAAGAAATTTTTTCATTAAAAAATACTGTGGAGGAAAGTATAAATCCTTTAAAGATAAAAGCAGAAGAAAAAAATCAAGTATTAACTTTTATTTGTAAAAAAGACATAGAATATTATCATGATAGGAAATGGGTAGGAGAAGCTATAAGTAATATAGTTAAAAATGCTATAGAACATACTAAAGAAAATGGAAAAATAGAAGTAAACTTATATGAAACACCATTATCTATAACTGTTTCCATTAAAGATAATGGTGAAGGTATTGAAAAAAGTGAATTAAAGAAAATATTTAAAAGGTTTTATAAAGGTGAAAATTCAGTAAATCCAACTAGTATAGGAATAGGTTTATGTTTAAGTAAATCCATAATTCAATCTCATAATGGAGATATAAATGTTGAAAGTGAATTAGGAAAGGGAAGTACTTTTTATATTACTTTTTTAAAAACTGTAATATGATACATATATTTGATTATTATAAATTTATAAACTATGAAATTGTATAATCTATAATGTAATTTCATAGTTTAATTATTTTATTAAGTAAAGTTGCTAAGAAAATGTTTTCATGATAAAATTGTACTAGAAAATAATTACAAAACAGTATAAGAATGAGATGTTGTTTATATGGGGAGGATTAAAGATGAAAAAGGGATTAACATGCCTTGTAGCATTAGCAGTTGTTTCTTCACTTTTTATAGGATGTAATACTGCAAATACTACTGAAAAAGCAACTGATAAAACTGAAACTACTAAAGAAGTAACAAAGGTTTTATGGGAACATGGTGGTGATTTAGAAGCTCAAAAAGGGCAAGATAAAAATATTGGTACTGCTGGATTACTAGCTGGTAAATCAGGTGATTATATTATAGTGGGAGGAGGAGCTAACTTTCCAGAAGAACCCGTAGCAAAGGGTGGGCCAAAGAAACATTATCCTGATGTATATGTATTAAAAGAAGAAAATGGTGAATTAAAGCAAGTAGACCATACTACTTTAGATTATGAAATAGGTTATGGTAGTTCTATTACCACCGATGAAGGAGTTTATTATATAGGTGGAAGTCCTGATAAAAATGAAGGAGATAATGTTACTCTTTTCACTACAGATGAAAAAGGAAAGATTACTTCAAAGCATGTAGGAGATTTACCTTTCACAATTAGTGATGGTGTTGCGGCTAAAAAGGGTAATAAAATATATTTTGGACTTGGAAAGCAAGATGGAAAGGCATCTAATAAATTTTATTCTTTTGATGTAGAGACAGGAAAAACTGAAGAATTAGCGTCTATTCCAGGAGAGTCAACTAGAAATCAAGCTGTTGCTCAACTTTTAGGTGATAATATTTATATATTTAGTGGTGGAGATAAAATAGCTTATACAGATGGATATAAGTATGATATAAAAAATAATACTTGGGAAAAAGCTTCGGATGTAAAAATTGGAGATGAGGCAATATCTCTTTTAGGAGCAAGCTCTGTTAAGTTAAATGATGAAGAAATGATGGTTATTGGAGGCTTTAATAAATATATATATGATAATGCTGTAAAACAGCTTAATACGTTAAAAGACCAAGAATTAGCAGACTTTAAAGCTGGTTATTTTGGAGCAGATCCTTCAGAGTTTAATTGGAATAAAGATATATTAATATATAACTCAGCAAAAGATTCTTGGAGAACAATAGGTGAAGTACCTTTTGATGCACCTTGTGGAGAAGGATTAATAATTGATGATAATAAAATATATTCAATAAATGGAGAAATAAAGCCAGGAACTAGGACAAATAGAATGTATTCTGGAACTTTATTTAATGAATAATTAAATAAAAAGCATCTTTAAATTAGTATAGTTTTTTACTAATTTAAAAAGATGCTTTTTTGCTTTTTAAAAATTTAGATTTATTTTTATATAAGATATTAATTATTAACTATTTAAA
>NZ_WHJC01000320.1 GCF_009295725.1 Clostridium tarantellae | reverse complement strand
AAATCTTAAAAATATTTGTAATAACTTGGTAATAAATTAGACAATAATTGTATAGTTTATATTATTAAAAGACAAAGTTTAATGTAAAAAAATGGGTAAAGTCAAAGCTATTATATTACTTTTTAAAATCATAAAAAAACTTCAACTATTAATTTCTTTTATAATTAATAGCTGAAGCTTTTATAAAATTAATACTTATCTATTCTTTTAGTATTGTTCTATTTCAAAAACTATTAAACTCAAACAATTTCCATATTGATCATCTACATAGTTTTTACATTTTACTACTGCTTCCAATTAGGATCATAAGGACTATCTTGTATGTTATATGTTTTTATTATATTATCTTTAGAAATTTTAATATTACTTATAATAGCTTTAAATTTAGTTATAACTTTTTCTATATAACTTTTATTAGTCAAATCATTACTTTCTATATAGTTTACTAAAGTATAGCCTTCATTAATTATATTATTAATCTCTTTAATTATATCTTTATTAATAAAATTATCTTTTTCTTCTATAGACATTTCTATATATATAATATCTTTTTCAATATCATAAGCATTATTAGCTATATTATTTGGATTAGCAATATAAAATTCTAATGAATAAATAAGTTTATTATAAAAATATAATACTTCATCCAATATATTATTTATATTCTCTGAATTTTCTTTATTATTTAGATTTGTTTCCTGAGAAGAAATGCTATCATCAACTTTATTATTTGTATTTTCTTGTTTTTTTACATCTAAAAGATTACCTTGATTTTTAATAACCTTAGACATTTCCATTATTCTTGCTAAAATTTTACCTTGGTCACTATTAGGTTGTATAATTATTTTATCCTTATATTTTTCTAAATAATCAAGTTGCATATAAATTAGTGCATTCATATCTTTTAATAAATTGCTTTTTTCATCTTGAGTGAGTAAATTTTTATTTTTTAAACGTTCATTTAATAGTACACTCAAAGAAGGATGAATATAAACTAGAAGAAATTAGGAAAATGATTATAACATAAAACAACCCTCCATCATTAACTACGTTCTTTAATGATGGAGGGTTATAAAATGGGGAGTAGGGTACTATACTTATATTATGGACAAGTATTTTAATTTTTAATCATACTAGTTTAATATTATTTTTCATTAATTTCTTTAAAAGTTTAATGATAATAGTAAATTTTATGCATTATATTTATGTTACTTAAATTAAACATCCCATTTGTATCTTTTATATTACTTTTTTATTTTCTGAACAATATCATCTCGTAATTTAACTATACTCGAGTTATACCTTTTAGTATTTAGTCCTAATTTTGCACCTATTATTTTTTGTTCTGTTGCTGTGAAATATTTGAATTTTAACAAAGATTGTCCAACTAATTTATTCTGAATAAACAAATCTATTGCTTCTGTTCTCTTTTCTTTAGCTAATTTCATAATTTTATTTATTATCAATCTATTTATATCTTCATAAATATCTGATTTATATATTTGTATAGCTGGTATTTTCTCTCCTTTTACTATCCCACTCAACCTAATACATCTTTCATTTAATTCAAGTATATCTAGCATGTTTATTGAAACATTTTCCCACCACTCTATGAGTAATTGATATTCTTTTATTTTTCTATACTCTTTCCTAAATTCAACCTCATGTTTTATAAAATATTCTAAAAACTCATCACTCTTATTTTTTTCTTCATCTACACATTTTATAGCATGGGCTATATTCTTTAAATGCATATTTTCAGTTACAATTTTCTTCATCTCATCTTTTAGTACATATCCATACCAACCTCTTAAAAACCTATCTTCAATCTCTTTAATTAATTCTTCTATAAATTGATTATTATCTTCTTTTGGACTGATTATAATTCCTTTAGAAACTTTAAATTCAATATATTTTTTTATCATTTCTCTTTTTGCCTTTTTCATAAAAGCTTCTTTGACATTTTCACTAATTGCATCTAAGTTTATATCATTGAATACATAGCTTCCAAATACATTCCATAATTTTGTATCACCGTATTCTCCCCAACCTTCATTCCATTCACCACATGCTCTTTGATAAATATTTTCACAAAATCTTTTATCAAGCTTTTGTAGTAAATATTTGTCGTATATCTCATCAATTTCTTTCCTCTTAAAACTATCAATACTTACAGATAATTTTTTAAAAAGTTTTGAGTCTTTATTATAATAAAATCTTCTTTGGAGATAGGTTTTTAAATTCAGTATATGTTCCAAACTAGTATATTTTGAAACTTTATCTATATATGAACTAGTAGTCACATCTCTATTTTCTTTTACACATCTCTCACTTGTTTTGTTACAAAAATCTAGGAATTCTTTTTTGGTAAATTTTTCACCAGTAAAATTCTTAAAACCATCACAGCTTTTTTTTACTTTTATCAAAGTATGTTCATCTATACATCTGCTATATGCATCTTTTTTAAAGTATCATTCACAAAAGGTACTTCAACAAAATCTGATTTAAATTTTTTTTGCCAGTCTAAATGCCACTGGGTTTTATTTCTATTAGCTCCATCACAGTCACTTTTTATTTTATGGGCATAATGCCATTTATTTATTACACCTTTCTTAGGTATTATTTTCATTTTGCACCCTGGACATCTATATTCACCTTTCCTGTTACTATGCTCAATATTTACTTTATATCCTTTTGAATTAATTCCATATAATAGTATATATATCACCTGTTTTGCTTTACATTATATATAACTGTAAATAATAGCTTTTCCTTGATTGAAAATGGCATTATTCTGTCTTATATGTAAATTAAATATAATTACACCTTTTGTTTTACATTTAGTATAATAAATATATGACTTTTAGAATAATAGCAAAGGAGAAAACACTATGATATATGGTTATGCAAGGTGCTCAACCACAGAAGAACTACAGGACATAAACAGGCAGATAAGGGAACTTAAGGAACTGGGAGCAGAGAAGATATATAAGGAATATGCTTCAGGAATTAAAGAGGACAGGGAAGAGCTACAGGAGCTACTGGAAGTAGTTACGGAAGGCGATGCTATTATAGCTTTAGAGGTCAGTAGAATTACTAGGAGCACAAAGCATTTGTGTGAACTTATAAATTTAGCTAAGGAGAAGAAGTTGAAGTTGATATTTGGGAATTTTGCTGTGGACTGTACAGGGGAACTAGACCCTGTGACAGAGGGGATGCTAAAAATGATGGGAGTATTCTCCGAAATGGAAAGGAATATTATTAGCCAAAGAGTAAAGTCTGGTATGGCTAATGCTAAAGCTAATGGTAAAGTTATAGGTAGACCAATTTTAACAGCAGAGGATGTCCCTAAGGAGTTTTTAAGACATTATCCTAAGTATAAGAGTAAAGAAATCAATAAAACTGAATTTGCTAGGCTTATAGGTGTGAGTAGACCTACTTTAGATAAGTATATAAGATTGTTAGATAGAAGAGAGTAATTAGAACTTCGTTCCTGTATTTAAAAAGGGGCTGTCGCACTAAATAATTAGTGAACAGCTCCTTTTTTCTTTAAAAAAATAAATCCCAAACTCCACGAGTTTAGGATTTATGGTAAAATATTCTTATGCTTAAAAAAAATATTTTGCAAAAAG
>NZ_WHJC01000319.1 GCF_009295725.1 Clostridium tarantellae | reverse complement strand
ATAACTGTCTGTGAATCAGAGGTTAAACTATATTATTTTAAATTTTAATAATTAAAAGTAATATTTAATTCTAAGTTAACATATTAATTAAAAGTAACTAAAGGAGGGATGATTTTGAAATGCTATAATAAAGGTTTAAAAAAGATAATAACTATAGCTATATTAATAATATTTTTTTTAGGTAATATGATTAGATCGATAGATACTATAGCTATTGAAAATAAAGAAAATTCATATAAAAATATAATTTTGTTAATAGATAAATCGGGAAGTATGAAAAAAAATGATCCTAATAGATTATCAATATTAGCTGCACAAATGTTTTTAGATATGATAAATGAAAAAGATACAAAAGTTAATGTAATAACTTTTGGAGATACAGAAAAAGTTAATTTTTTAGGTAATATAAATGAAAATATTAATTTTGATAATTTAAAAGAATTTTTATTAAATATAAAATTTGAAGATAATTATACAGACTTAAAAAGTGGTTTAGAAGAAGCTATTAATCAATTAAATGGTGTTGATGGGAAAAAGCAATTAATACTTTTAACTGATGGAAAAGAAACAATAGAAGGAGGAATAACTGAAGATTATAAAAATGATATAAAAAAATTATTAGAAAAAGCTATGAAAGAAAGTATAGTTATAGATTCTATAGGATTATCAGAAGAAGTGGATAAAGATAGATTATTAGAGTTATCAAATAAAACAAAAGGAGATTTTTATTTTAGTAAAAGTGCGGGAGAATTAATTAATGTTTTTAGCAACATAGTTGGGCATGATAAAGAGTTTTTAGTTCTAGATAACTATTCTACTGAAATAAAGTTAAATGAAAAGATTAGTTTTAATAAAGCTATTGAAGAAGTAGTTATAAGCATAGCATCTTATGGAAATGAAGCGCCTAAAACTAAAGTTTTGGTAGATAATAAAGAAATTAATCCAGAAAAATATGGTGAATTATATGATATTTATAGTTTGAAAAGCGGAGTAGTTGAAATAATATCTGATAAAAAAAGTAAAGAAAATATAACTATTCAAATAAAAGCAAAACCAATATTAAAAATAATTAATGAAGATGAATTTATAAAATCATCAAAAAAGATTCCTATAAGTTTGGAAATGGCTATTGAAAATTATGATAGCCAAATAAGTGGATTATATATAGAAAAATATATTGATGGGAATTTAGATAAAAAAATAAATAAAACTAATGATAAGATAGTAGATAATTTTACTATAACTGAGTCAGGAAAATATTTAATTAGATATGTTGCTAAAAATGGCAATGGAGAAATAGTAACTGTAAATGAATTTAATATGAATATAGAAGATAATCCGCCTTTTTATTATAAAAATGAAATTAATAATTTAAAAAAAGATGATATTTTGGAAGTAAAGCTAATACCATTAGAGAATTCTATAGTGAAAGATTTGGGAGGAACTTTAAATATAGAGTATGAAGATGGAACCAAAGAAGAAGTAACTATGGTAGTTGAAAATGGAATTCTTACTGGTAATATTAGTATTAAAAATATAGGGCTTGTTAAATATAATGCATTTGTAAATGGTAAAGGATTTAGTTATAGATTACCTTCTAAAAAGGTAAATATTATTGATAAAGAATTAATAGAGCTAGAGATATCAAATAATGAAATTAAATTATTTAAATTAGGTAATAGTGTTAATTTAGATATTAATTTAAAAAAGTGTAATGTATACGAAGAATTTATTATTGAAATTTTAGACAATAAAAATAATAAGCTAGGAAATATTATTGTTGATTCTAATGATAAAGATGGAATAGTTAAAAGTATTCAATTAACACCTTTACAAGAAGGAACGTATAAATACTTAAATTTAAAAGCTAATAAAGACATATTAATAAATGAAAAATTGCAATGTAATTTAAAAGTATTAAAAAGTATTAATTATTATTTTGAAAAATTTAAATTTTTAATAATAGCATTAAGTATATTAATTATAGGTATTATTGTAATGACAATTATAGGTTTTTATTCATATAAAACAATAGAAAATTATACAAAAAAAATAATATTAAAGTGTAAAAACAATTCAGAAGTTAGTTATAAAACTTTATTAATAGATTTATCTATTGAAAATAGTAGAAAGTTTATAATTTATAATTATCTTACAAAACAATTTAAGATAAGTAAAAATAGGGAAAAAACAACTGTAGGAATTATAGAATTGAGAACTTATAAAAATAATTTTATTGAAAATAATAATAGTTTAATTTCAAAGATTAAAAGTGGAATATATTATTTTATATTAAAGGAAAGAAAATATTTTAATATTTATTATATGCCTATTTTAAAAGGTCAACGTAATGAAATTGGTACTAATATAATAGGAGAAGAAAAGTATGAAAATATAAAAAAAATAGTATTAAATAATTTAGGTGATGAAATAGAAATTATTTTAAAATAAAAATGAGGGGGATAGTTTATGAATAATGCTAAAATTCCAAAGGATATTATACCTACGTTAGTAATAGGACTAGGAGGAACAGGTTTTCAAGTAGTAAAAAGATTAAAAGCGCTTGTGGCTAATAGATATGGAGAGAAAAAGTTACCAATTAGATATTTAATCATAGATACAGATTTAAAATCATTTTTAGATGATTCTATAGCTAATAATGAAAGATGTCAATTAAGATTTGGAGAAAGTGTAAAATCTACATTAGACTGGGCTTATGGTAACTCTTTTTTTCAATGGTTGCCATATAATCCTAAAATAACACCAGATTTTTTTACATCTACAGATCAAGGAGCAGGTCTTATGCGTCCAATAGGAAGACTTTATTTATGTAAAAATGCTAAATTAGTTTATGATGCATTAAAAACGGCTAAAAGTGATTTAGCTGATTTATTTAAAATGTTAATAGATAGTAAAGAAAATGATATGGATGAGGTTTTTTTAGAAAATATCGGAAAGCAAAAAGTATATTTGGTAGGTTCCTTAGCCGGTGGAACTGGTTGTGGTACGTTTTTAGATGTGGCAGTTATGTTATCTAAAGTATTTAATAAAGATGTTACAAATATTACTGGAATGTTTACTTTAGAAAGTTGCTATGATGATAAGTTAGCAGTAGATTTAGATGCTCAAAATAGAAGTAAGGCTAATTGTTATGCTGCATTGAAAGAATTAGAATTTTATATGTCATCAATAAAAGAAAAATATGAGAATAAATATACTTTTAATTATTTACATGTAGGAGAAATAAAGTTAGAAAAGAAGCTTTTAGATATTTGTTATTTAATTGAAAAAAAGAATGAAGAGGGAGGCGAATTAAATAATATAGAAGATATTTATGACTTATGTTCACTTCAACTTTTTCAAGAATTTGCAACTAAATTAGGTTCTCAATTAAGAGCTGATTATGCTAACTTTATATGTAAAGATAAAGATCCTATTTTAGATAGAGAAAGACATTTTAGTTCTTTTGCCTCTTCATCTATGGAGTTACCTATTGAAAGTTTAAGAAAATATTGTGTTAATAGATTATCTAAAGATATTTTAAAGGAACTTATTAAAAATAATTATAGCAATAATGAAGAGGAAAAATCTATTATAAATGAAATTGTTTATAACATCAATAAAATAATCAATAA
>NZ_WHJC01000318.1 GCF_009295725.1 Clostridium tarantellae | reverse complement strand
ATTAATAGCTAGTTTTGTAGTGGCTATTTTTTCTTATAATTTAAAAAAAATAAAAAAATAAATTAAATTTTAATATTTATTTTAAATGAAATTTAATCTTAAAATTTAATGTTAAAATTTAAGAAGCTCTTTAAAGTTTTAAAATAATAAATTAAAGAGCTTCTTAAATTTTAAAATAATAATATAAAAAAACTTATTTGAAAATTTAAAAGGAGAAAAAAATTATGTTTAAGGATAAGGTACTTTTAATAACAGGTGGCACAGGATCTTTTGGATATACTGTTTTAAAAAGATTTATAAATACAGATATAAAAGAAATTAGAATTTTTAGTAGAGATGAAAAAAAACAGGATGACATGAGGAATTTATTAAACAATGATAAAATAAAATATTATATTGGAGATGTTAGAGATTACAATAGCATAGATAATGTTATGAAGGGAGTAGATTATGTTTTTCATGCAGCAGCATTAAAGCAGGTACCATCTTGTGAATTTTATCCTATGGAAGCTGTAAAAACTAATATTATAGGTTCTAATAATATATTTAAAGCAGCATTAAACAATAAGGTTAAAAGAGTTGTTTTATTAAGTACAGATAAAGCAGTATATCCAGTTAATGCTATGGGAATTTCTAAAGCAATGGCAGAAAAATTAATGGTAGCAACATCTAGAACTACATTAGATAATGAAACAGTATTTTGTGCAACTAGATATGGTAATGTTATGGCTTCAAGAGGTTCTGTAATACCGTTATTTATTAAACAGATAAAAGAAGGAAAGGATTTAACTGTAACAGATCCTACTATGACTAGATATTTAATGTCTTTAGAAGAATCTGTAGATTTAGTATTATATGCTTATAAGAATGGGAAGCAAGGAGATATATTTATTCAAAAAGCTCCAGCTAGCACAATCTTACAATTAGCTACAGCTATTAAAGAAATATTTAATTCAAATTGTAATATAAAAACCATTGGACCAAGACATGGAGAAAAATCCTATGAAACTTTATTAACTAAAGAAGAGTTTGCAAAGTCAATAGATGAAGGCAATTATTTTAGAGTTCCTTGTGATACTAGGGATTTAAATTACAATAAATACATTAAGGAAGGAAATGAAAAAGTCAGGAATCAATTAGAATATAATTCTGATAATACTAATAGAGTTAATTTAGAAGAATTAAAACAAATTCTTTTAAAGCTTCCATACATTCAATATGAATTAGGAAATATCATAGAGGGTAATAAATCTTCTATTACAGAGTTAGTTTAAATTAGGAGGAGCTTTTATGAAGGTATTAGTTACTGGTTCAAATGGATTTATAGGTAAAAATTTAGTTGTAAAATTAAAAGAAAAAAATAATCATCAGGTTATTTCTATAGATAAAGAGAGTTCAAAAGAGGAATTAAAAAAGGCTGTTTTAGAATCGGAATTTATTTTTCATTTAGCTGGAGTTAATAGAACTGTTAACGTGAAAGATTTTTTTAGTGAAAATAGTAGTTTAACACAATATATAACTGAGATATTAAAAGTAGCTAATAAAAAAACTCCTATATTAATAACTTCATCAATACAAGCAGAGTTAGAAAATGATTATGGAAAAAGTAAAAGACTTGCTGAAGAAGCACTTATAGAATACAGAGGAAATACAGGAGCAAATGTATTTATTTATAGACTTCCTAATGTATTCGGAAAATGGTGTAAACCTAATTATAATTCAGTAGTTGCTACCTTTTGCTATAATATTTCTAGAAATAAGGAAATATTCATATCTGATGTTAATAAGGAATTAACCTTAGTTTATATAGATGATGTAGTAAGGTGTTTTATAGAAGCTATGGAAACAAAAAATATTTTAAGTGGTTTTAATAGAATAGATAGAGAATATAAAGTTACATTAGGTAATTTAGCTGATAAAATAAAAACATTTAAAAATATAGGAAGTACAAAAGTAATGATAAATTTATCTGATGAATTTACTAAAGTATTATATTCAACCTATTTATCTTATCTTAAAGAAGATTTATTTTTATATAATTTAGAAAAAAAAGAAGATGATAGAGGATGGTTAGCTGAAATAATAAAATCTAAAGAATTTGGTCAAATATTTATATCTAAAACTAAGCCAGGAGTAACTAGAGGAAATCATTATCATCACACAAAGGTAGAAAAATTTATTGTATTACAAGGTATAGCTCATATTAATTTAAGACATATATTAAAAGGGGATATTATATCTTATAAGGTTAATGAAAAAGATTTGTCAGTTATAGATATACCACCAGGATATACTCATTCTATAACTAATGTAGGAGAAGAGGAATTAATAGTTTTATTTTGGGCAAATGAAATATTTAATAAGGATAAGCCAGATACTTTTTTTGATAAAGTTTAAATTTGTAAAATTACTTATAAATATTTAAGGGGAATTTTAAAATGAAAAAATTAAAAGTAATAACTATAGTAGGCACTAGACCAGAGATTATAAGATTAGCAGAAACCATAAAGATGTGTGATAAATATTTTGATCATATTTTAGTTCATACAGGTCAAAATTGGGATTATGAGCTAAATGATATCTTTTTTAAAGATTTAGAACTTAGAAAGCCAGACTATTTTTTAGGTGCTGCGGTATCCAAGCATTTAGGGGAAACCATAGGTAATATTATTAGTAAAGCTTATGAAATATTAGTTAAAGAAAGACCAGAAGCATTGTTAATACTTGGAGATACAAATAGTTGCTTAAGTGCTATTGCTGCTAAAAGATTAAAAATTCCAATTTTTCATATGGAAGCAGGAAATAGGTGTTTTGATTTAAATGTACCTGAGGAAATAAATAGAAGAATTGTAGATGTAACTAGTGATGTAAATTTAGCTTATACAGAGCATGCTAGAAGATATTTATTATCTGAAGGTATAAAGAAAGAATATATTTTTGTTACAGGCTCTCCATTACCAGAAGTTTTTGAAAAATATAAAAATGCTATTGATAAAAGTGATATATTAAATAGATTATCTTTAAAAGAAGACAATTATATTTTAGTTAGTGCACATAGGGAAGAGAATATTGATAATGAAATTAATTTTAATGGTTTAATTAAAGCTTTAAATTATATTGCAGAAAATTATAATATGGAAATTATATATTCTACACATCCAAGAAGTTTCAAAAAAATTTTAGATAATAATATAGTATTTCATAAAAATATAAAGAGTTTAAAGCCTTTTGGTTTTTATGATTATAATAAACTTCAAAAACATGCTTTTTGTGTATTATCTGATAGTGGTTCTTTAGCAGAAGAATCTAATATTATGGGATTTCCAGCAGTATCTATTAGAACTAGCACAGAAAGACCAGAAGCTATAGATAAAGGGTCTATAATATTAGGGGGAATAACTGTTGAAAGTATAATTCAATCTATGGAGTTAATTACTAAACAAAAAAAATTAGGAAATGAAGTAGTTTCAGCACCAGATTATTTAGATAAAAATGTATCCTTAAAGGTTGTTAATATAATACAAGGATATACAACTATAGTAAATAAATTCATTTGGAATAAATAATAAAAAAAAGAAACTGAGTTAATTTAGTAATGTATAACTTAGTTTCTTTTTATAATATTTTATATTAATTAAATAT
>NZ_WHJC01000317.1 GCF_009295725.1 Clostridium tarantellae | reverse complement strand
TTTTTAACCACCTTAGAAAACCACAATTTTACTATATTTATTTTTTAAAGATTTCTTCTTCCATTTCTTTAAGCAGTTCTTTATTCATAGGTTCTAGCCCTTCTAATTTATATTTTTGTCCTAAAACCTCATATTTATTAACACCTAATACATGGTATGGTAATAACTCTACCTTTTCTACATTTTTTAGTGTATCTATAAACTCTTTTAATTTTCTTAAATATTCTTTTGAATCAGTTATTCCTGGAACCACTACCTGTCTAATCCACATTTTTTTATTCATTTCTTGAACTATATTTAAGAATTTTGTTGATTCATTCATATCTAATCCTACTAAATTTTTATAACCTTCTGTATCAATATGCTTTATATCAAATAAAACTAAATCTACATACTTTAATATCTCTTCATATCTTCCTATGCCTACACCTGCAGTGTCTATTGTTGTATGTATTCCAGCCTCTTTACAAAGCTTTAAACATTCAATAAGAAAATCTGGCTGTAATAATGGTTCTCCACCAGAAAAAGTTACTCCACCACCTGAAGATTCAAAATAAGTTCTATATCTTTTTATTTTTGCAACTAATTGTTCTGGAGTATATTCTTCTCCACCTGACATTAACCAAGTATCTGGATTATGGCAATAAGCACATCTTAATTTACATCCTTGCATAAAAACAACAAACCTAATTCCTGGTCCATCAACTAATCCCATAGTTTCAATTGAGTGTATTCTTCCAATTGTCATATTAAAACTCCTCCTACTTCAATTATATTATTAAAAAGAGGGTAATAAGGTTTAACCTTATTTCCCTCTTTTATTATTATATATTTCAATCTAATATTTAATCTTTAAATTATAGGCTTTCGTGGAATGTTCTGCTTATAACTTCTAATTGTTGGTTTCTAGTTAATCTTGTAAAGTTAACAGCATAACCTGAAACTCTGATTGTTAATGATGGGTACTTCTCTGGATTTTCCATAGCATCCATTAAAGTCTCTCTGTTAAACACGTTAACATTTAAGTGATGAGCACCTTGTCCAAAGTATCCATCTAAAACAGCAACTAAGTTATTTATTCTTGATTCCGCATCTTTTCCTAAAGCATCTGGAACGATTGAGAATGTGTTAGAAACTCCATCTTCACATACTGATGCATATGGTATTTTAGCAACTGAATTTAAGCTTGCTAAAGCTCCGTTAGCATCTCTTCCATGCATTGGGTTAGCTCCTGGTGCAAAAGCTTCTCCTGCTTTTCTTCCATCTGGAGTTGAACCAGTTTTCTTACCATAAACAACATTTGAAGTTATTGTTAATATTGATAATGTATGTTTAGCATTTCTATATAATGGATGTTTCTTAAGCTCTGTTGAGAATTTATTAACAACTGCTACAGCTAAATCATCAGCTCTATCATCATCATTTCCGTATTTAGGGAAATCTCCGTCGATTTCAAAATCAACAGCTATTCCATTTTCATTTCTTACTGGCTTAACTTTTGCATATTTTATAGCTGATAATGAGTCAGCAACAACTGATAATCCAGCTATACCAAATGCCATTAATCTACCAACTTGTGTATCATGTAATGCCATTTGTCCTGCTTCGTAAGCATATCTATCATGCATGAAGTGGATAACATTCATTGTATCAACGTATAATTCAGCAATATATTCTAAAACTTTATTGTAGTTTTCTCTTACAACTTCATAATCTAAAACTTCATCATTAATTGGCTTTAATCCTTGAATTACTGTTTTACCAGTTTTCTCATCAACACCACCATTTATTGTGTATAATAAAGCTTTAGCTAAGTTAGCTCTAGCTCCGAAGAATTGCATTTGCTTACCAACTTGCATTGCAGATACACAACAAGCTATAGCATAGTCATCTCCGTACATAGGTCTCATAACTTCATCATTTTCGTATTGAATTGAATCAGTTTTTATTGATATTTCAGCACAGAATTTTTTAAAGTTTTCTGGTAATTTATCTGACCATAAAACTGTTAAGTTTGGTTCTGGTGCAGCACCTAAATTTATTAATGTTTGAAGATATCTAAATGAGTTTTTAGTAACTAATGACTTACCATTAATTCCCATACCTGCGATTGATTCAGTAACCCAAGTAGGATCTCCAGCAAATAAATCATTGTATTCTGGAGTTCTTAAGTGTCTTACTAATCTTAATTTTATGATAAATTGGTCTATCATCTCTTGAGCTTCTTCCTCAGTGATGATTCCTCTTTCTAAATCTCTCTCAATGAATATATCTAAGAAAGTTGATGTTCTTCCTAAAGACATAGCAGCTCCATTGTTTTCTTTTATTGCAGCTAAGTATCCTAAGTATACTGCTTGAACAGCTTCTTTTGCTGTTTCAGCTGGTTGTGATATATCGCAACCGTATTTAGCAGCCATTGATTTTATTGCTTGTAATGCTCTGATTTGTTCACTTACTTCTTCTCTACATCTTAACTTTTCTTCTACTGTATCAGCATCTATAGTATTGTAGTCAGCTTGCTTTTCAGCTATTAATCTATCTACTCCATATAAAGCTATTCTTCTATAGTCACCAATTATTCTTCCTCTACCATATGCATCTGGAAGACCAGTTAAAAGACCTGCTGATCTTGCTGCTCTTGTTTTTGAAGTATAAGCATCAAAAACACCTTGGTTATGAGTTTTTCTATAAGCATTAAAGTGATCTTTTATATCACTATTTAATTCATATCCGTACTCTTTTAAAGCACTTTCAACCATTCTCATTCCACCGAATGGATTAACTACTCTTTTTAATGGCGCATCTGTTTGTAGTCCAACGATAACTTCATTATCTTGGTCTATGTATCCTGCTTCATAGTTATCTATTCCAGATACTCTATCAACAGCAACATCGATGATTCCTTTTTTTATTTCTTCAATAATTAAAGCTTGAGCTTTATCCCAAACTTTTTCTGTTTTTGGTGATATACCTGCTAAGAAGTTTTTATCTCCTTCATACTGTTTATAGTTCTTTTGTATAAAGTTTCTTACATCTATAGTTTCAGTCCAGTTACCTTCTCTGAACCCTTCCCATTGTTTAAACATAGGTTAATCCCCCTCGCTAATTTCGTCATATTTTTAACAACTATTATTGATTTTCTTTACACATTTACTTTATCACGATGTATATATGTTTGTAAAGAGCTTGAGTATCGTTTACAAAAAAGTTTTTTACATTTATTTGAAATTAGATTATTGGCTACTTTTCGAATTTACTGACATTTGAAATATAATTTCATTCACCTTTCATTTGCTAGAATTAAAATAAGTTTTATACTATTAAAATGTCAGACTTTTAACATACTTTTTCATCTAATCACCACTTTTCTAAATACTTAGTATATTAAGTTTTTTATTATTTTTAAAAAAATATTTTATTTTTTTTATTTATATACAAAATTCTTTCAGTATTATTATGTATTTTTTCAATATTATTGTACATTTTTCCATTATATTTTATAAATTACTTTTTTACTCATTCAAAATTATTTTCTTTAAGTTTTTTATTTCTTAAACTATAAATTTATTTATTAATAAAAAATCTGCTTCGCAGACCACCTTCGGCACTTTAATTAAAGTTATCCACAAATTCTCAAAATTATAAGTTCCTAAAAAATAAAAAAACTATAAAATTAAAAGTAT
>NZ_WHJC01000316.1 GCF_009295725.1 Clostridium tarantellae | reverse complement strand
GACCCCTTTAAGGGGTAGTTAGTGAAAAAAATGCGGTTGGCAGACCGTTCAAAGTGCGAGTAGCACAGCCAGTAATATGCCCTTATAGGGCTAGAGCAAACCACCCGTTTTACGGGTGGTTATGATTTTATATAAATATATTTAAGCATTTTATTTATAATTTCTGAATAAAAATACAATAAAATAAATTACTTTAAATATGATCAAAACACTAGAATAACTTTATATACATAATAAAAATAAGGATATAGTATAATAGTTAAAAATATATATAAATTAATTTTATTAATAAAAATTCATTTATATATTGAAAAGTGAATAAATATACATTACACTTTATAAATACAATTAATTAAATATAGGGGGATTTTAATGAATAAAAATAGGCTACAATTAATAACTGCTATAACTGTTATTTTAAGTTTAAATTTAAATTGTGTGAAAACAAATATATTAGCAGTAGATAATACTAAAGAAGCAGTACAGACAGAATCTATTAATGAAAAGAAAAATAATAATGAAGATACATATGAAAATAAACTTGAAACTAGCATAAGTGTATTATCTATGTCAGAAGCGAGAGAGATAGAAATAAAAGCTATTTTTGAAAATGAAGTTTATTTAAATGATTTACAATGGACTTTTGGTGGAAAAGTTTTTGATAAATGGAAAAAGTGGAGCAATGAAACAAAAGATTATACAGGAGAGAGTTTTATAACCTTTGTTGAGGAACCTAAAGTAGAAGGAAATGTAGTAACTGCAAAAATAAAGTTTGATTTAATATATGGTACGGATAATTTAGTATCATATAGAGATGAATTTCCAAAGTTATTAGGAAATTATGATTTATCTATTGAAAATAAAAAAAGTGGAGAAATATTAAAAAAATCTTTAAAATTAAATATTTATGATAGTTATAGAACTTATGATGAATTAAAACCAGAATTAGATAGAATTTTTAATGAAGCTAGAGAAGATATATTTTTAGATTATGAAATAATTGGACAATCAGTTGAAGGGAGAGATTTTCATTTTGTAATTTTATCTGATGAAAAAGAATCAGTAGATGAGTATTTAGATAAAACAGTACCTTTAATGCTAGAAAATCCTGAAGAATTACAATATAAAATAAATAATGATTCAGATTTTGATTATAAAGTTCCTATCTTTATAAATAATATACATCCAGATGAAACACCAGGTGTAGATGCTCAATTAGAAGCATTAGAAGAGCTTACAACTAAAGAAGTTATAAAATATAAAACTATAAATGAAAATAACGAAGAAGTTTTAGTTGAGTTAAATGTAGATGAACTATTAGAAAATGTAATAGTATTAATGAATTTAACACAAAATCCTGATGGAAGATATTATAATAAAAGGCAAAATGCTAATGGGTTTGATATAAATAGGGATAATGGTTATCAAACACAAAAGGAATCACAAATAGTTACTGAACAGATAGCTAAATGGAATCCTCTTACTTTTATAGATTTACATGGATTTATTAGTGGGTTTTTAATAGAACCTTGTACTCCTCCACATGATCCAAATTATGAATATGATTTATTAGCAAATAGTATGTTAGAGCAAGCTCATGCTATGGGTAAAGCAGGAATAGCTAATACTAAATATGATAGTTATGAGATACCAGCTTTAGATTATGAGTCAGGATGGGATGATGGAGGACCAGCATATACACCAGTTTATGCTATGCATCATGGTGCTTTAGGTCATACTGTTGAAACACCAGAGTTAAATGAAGAAGGAACTACTGCTTTAGAGCATACAATTTATGCTTCAGCTCAATTTGCGCTAGAAAATAAAGATGAAGCTTTTATAAATCAGTTAGAATATTTTAACAGAGGAATTAAAGGTATTGATGATAGAAGCGTGGATGAACATTTTGTAAATGGAAAAGGAGAAATAGTAGGAAGACCAAGAAAAGAAAATGAAAACTTTTTTCCAGAATATTATGTTTTACCTATAAATAAAGAGTTACAAAAAAATCCTTTAGAAGTTTATAATATGGTAGAATATTTTTTTAGAAATGGTGTAAAAGTTAAAGAAACTACTGAAAAAGTTAAAATAGATAGAGTAGTTTATCCTAAAGGAACTTTTATCGTAGATATGCATCAAGCTAAAAGAGGATTAGCCAATGTAGTTTTATATGATGGGTATGATGTATCAGATTTTGATGAAATGTATGCTGAAATTGTAATGAATTTTCCAGCTTTAAGAGGATTTAATAAATATGAAGTTAGAGTAGATGGAGCTTTTGATGAAAAGGCTAAAGAGATTAAAAGTATAAATAAACCAATTACTGCTATAAATAATAATGAAGAATATCAAATTGTAAAAAATAGCAATAATGATGCTATAAAATTAATTAATAAACTTTTAAGTAAAGGAAAAAAAGTAGAAATTATTATAGATGGAGAAGAGAAAGGCAATTTTATAGTAAAAACTGAAGATGTTAAAAATTTAAAAGAAAATTATTTTGTAAAAGTAGAACCCTTAATTAAAAAATTAAAGACTCAACATTTAACAGAACCTAAAGTTGCTAATGTAGGAAGTAGTGAAAGTAAATTTATATTAAAAGAATTAGGATTTAATATAATAGATTCTTTAGAAAAAAGTGATGTAGTAATAGATGATTATGGTAATGGCAGTAAAGAAGCTATATTAAAAGGAATAGATTACATTGGAATTGGACAAGATTCTCTTAACTTTATTAAAGAAAATAACATTTTAAATGATTTTGATTATGGATATACACATGAATGGGGTGGACACGAAGGTTTAGTTAAAGGAGTTTTTAACAAAGATAATATAGTTAATGCTGGATATAATAATGATGAATATATTTATACATGCGATGGTGTTTGGATATCTAAAGTTCCTAAGGAAGCACAGGTATTATCATTTATATCTGATGAAGATGATTTTTATATAGCTGGTTGGTGGCCTAATAATAAGGAAGCTAAGGGGCAAGTTATGTCTATTACTCAGAATTTAGATAATAGTAAGATAACTTTATTTGCAAATACAATTACTAATAAAGCTCATTTTCAACACAACTTTAGACTATTAGCTAATGCAATTTATGCTTCTATATATGATGAAAATGCTATAGTTGATATAACACCACCAACTGTAGATATTACAGGTGTAGAAAATGGAGGTGTCTATGATAAAGCTGTAAAACTAGAAATAAATATAGAAGAAGGAGCAACTTTCAAAGCTACACTTAATGGTGAAGAGTGGAATGGAGAAGAAATTTCAAAGGAAGGTAAATATGTTTTAGTAGTAACGGCAGTAGATAATAATAATAATGAAGCTACTGTTACTATAAACTTTGAAATAAAATATAAAAATGAAGTAATACCACCTATTGAAAATGAAGAAGAAGATGATGATGAATCAGAAGGTAGTCTACCACAGACAGGAACACCTCTAAATGCAAATAATTTTATGATTATAGGAATTATATCTTGTACTATTGGGTCTACTATCATAAGAAAGAAAAAGAAATAAAATAATAAAAACTATGAATTAATACTATAAAGATTAATTCATAGTTTTTATTTTAAATTATATAATTAATTAAAAATAAAAAGAATGTCAAATATTTTGACTGACAAATAAAATTTATTTTTTTGTTAAAATATAGAATATTATTCAAGTGTATAAT
>NZ_WHJC01000315.1 GCF_009295725.1 Clostridium tarantellae | reverse complement strand
AAGGGGTTGTTGCACACTTTTTTAAAGGAAATATATTCCTAGTAGATATATAATCAATATCACTAGAAATATATTTGTATTTTTAAAAAAGTCAATGGTAATATTTTTTAATTATTAAACACTAGTGTAAGAATTTATATTTTAAATAATTAAATAACATAAAGAGAAGTTCGTTTTTATTAACCTTTTCTTTTCATAAATTACATTAAAGTTAAATAAATGAAATATATAAAAATATTTACAGTGATATTTTAAAATGATAAAATTAAATTTGTAATTTTATGAAAGGAAGTGTTAGATTATGGGAGATAATCCTGGTAAAAGGCGAAGAATAAAAAGAAAAAAGAAAAAATATAAAAAAATTATAACAATAGTGGTTTTAGTTATAGTATTACTAGTGGTAGGTGTTACAATAGGTGGAATATCATATACATACACCTTGTTAGATAAGGTTAATACAATTGAAGTTGATGAACAAAATTTAAGTGTTAATGATAAGTTAAATAAATATGATGTTGAAAATATTGCTTTATTTGGAGTAGATACTACTGACGGAGGAGTTGGAAGAACTGATTCTATAATGATTTTAACTATAGATAAGGAACGTAAAAAGCTAAAAATTAGTTCAATTATGAGAGATTCTTATGTTGATATAAATGGTCATAAAAAAGATAAATTAAATCATGCATATGCTTTTGGAGGTAGTGAATTAGCTATTAAGACTTTAAATGAAAATTTTGATCTTAATATTAAAAATTTCGTATCTGTAAATTTTTCAACATTACCAAAAATAATTGATAAATTAGGTGGAGTTGAACTTGAAATTACTGCAGAAGAGTTAAAATTATTAAATCCACTCATAGATGATATGAATAGATTAAATGGAACCAAGGTAAAACATTTAAATTCAGTAGGTATACAACAGCTAAATGGTACACAAGCTATGGCTTATTCAAGAATAAGATATACATCAGGAGGAGACTACGAAAGAACACAAAGACATAGAAATGTTTTAAATGCGTTAATGGGTAAAGTACAAAATATTTCGCCAAGCAAACTTCCAGGATTATTAAATGAATTATTACCAATGGTAGAAACTAGCTTAACTTCAAACAAGATATTAAAGTTAGGTGGAGATGTATTATCATTAGGAAATCTTAAATTTGAGCAAGATAGATTTCCTAGAGATGGATATTGTGAGGGAAAAATGATAAATGGAGTTTATTATTTAACTTTTAATAAAGATGCTACAGTAAATCAAATACATGATTATATAGTAAATGATATAAAATAAAGCTAAATAATTAAGAACTAATATAGATAAACAAAAGAAAGAGGTTATATAATGAGTGTTAAGCATAAAAAAAGTACAAGCAGTAAAAAAGTTAAAAAGGTATTAATAACAGTATTACTAGTTATTTTATTAATATTAGGTGTAGGAGGCGGTGTAGGTGCTTACTATACTAAAAGTTTGTATAATAAAATTGATAAAGTAGACTTAAATGAAGATGAACTAGGAATATCAGTAGAAGTACAAAAAAAATTATCTGCTTTTGATGGAGTCCAAAATATTGTTTTATTTGGAATAGATGCTCCACAAGGATCTTATGGAAGATCAGACTCTATAATGATAGCTACTGTAGATAAAACTCATGATAAATTAAAATTAACTTCTCTTATGAGAGATTCTTATGTTAATATTGATGGTCATGGAAATGATAAATTAAATCATGCATATGCTTTTGGAGGACCTCAACTAGCAATAAAAACTATAAATGAAAATTTCAATTTGAATGTTAAAGATTTTGTAAGTGTTAATTTTTCAACATTACCAAAGATAATAGATAAAGTTGGAGGAATAGAGTTAGATATAAGAAATGATGAAATTGAAAGTATGAATAGTTGTATAGATCATTTAAACTCTTTAAATAACACTAATTCTTCAAAAATAGAGTCAACAGGAAAACAACATGTTGATGGAATTCAAGCTATGGCATATTGTAGAGTAAGACATGCTGAAGGTGGAGATTTCAAAAGAACTGAAAGACATAGAATCGTTTTAACTAAAGTGCTTAATAAAATAGAAGAGTTACCAGCAACAGAATATCCAAGTTTATTAAATGAATTATTACCAATGGTAAAAACTAATTTAAATCCAACTGAAATGCTTAATATAGGTAAAAATATATTGGCATTAAAAGATAATGGAATAGAACAAGCTAGATACCCTAAAGATGAATATTGTAATCAAGAAATGATAAAAAATATTTATTATTTAGGTTTTAATAAAGAAAAAACAGAAGAACAAATACACAATTGGATTTTTGAAGATATTCAATAAAATATTACAAAGTTCTATAATTTAATATTTATTATAGAACTTTGTGTATTATTAAATTATAAATTTACAATATAGAAAATTTGAATATAAAGCAAAGGAAGGAATAAAATATTGAGAACTAAAAAAGCAACATTAAATGCTGGAGTAGCTATTATTACATATATTTTAGCATTTATTCCTGTATTCATAACTAGAAAAGTATTTTTAGATAGTCTTGGAGTAGAATTATTAGGATTAAGTTCTTTATATACTAATATTATTGGTTATTTGTCGATAGTTGAAATGGGAATAGGAACAGCTATAATATTTTCTTTGTACAAGCCTTTTGCTGAAAATGATATGGTTCGTGTAAAAGGATATTTAAATTTTTATAAAAATTTTTATAAAACAACTGGAGTAATTGTATTAATTTTAGGATTTCTAATATTACCTTTTATACAAATATTTATCAAGGATAACATAAACATAACTGAAGTTAGATTGTACTTTATTTTATTTTTAATAAATACAGTAATAACTTATTTTTTTTCTTATAAACTATGTATTTTAAATGTGGCACAAGAAGGATATAAGCTTTCTATAGCTACTACCTTATCAAAAATAATAATTGCTATATTACAAATAATATTTTTAAAGTTATATGCTAATTTTTATATATACATATTCATTCAAATAGCTATAAATTTACTGTATTATTTGTTCATGGATATATATATAAATAAAAAATTTGAATTTATAAATAAAGTTAAAGGTGAAATTAATAGAAAAGAAAAGACTAAACTAATAAAAAATATAAAAGCTTTATTTTTACATAAAATAGGAGGAGTAGTTGTATTAGGAACAGATAGTATAGTAATTTCATCTTTTGTTAATCTTGATGCTGTTGCTAAATTTAATAGTTATAATATGGTGATTGCGGCAGTTCAAGGGCTTATGACTAATGCAATGTCAGCTATTACTCCAAGTATAGGTAATTTATTAACAGAAGATAATAGGGAAACAGCATATAAAGTTCATAAAAGATTATTTTTCATAAGTTTTTGGATAACATCTTTTATAGTTATAAGTTTATCTAATACATTAACAGTATTTGTTAATTTGTGGTTAGGAGAAAGTCAAATATTAGCTCAGTTTACAGTGGCACTTATATTAATTAATTTGTATTTTCAAATGATGAGAAGTTCTGTAGAATCATTTAAAGAGGGGGGCGGGATATATCATCAAGATAGATATGCACCTATAGCAGAAGCTATAATAAATTTAATTACTTCAATAATATTAGTGAAATTAATAGGTTTACCAGGTGTATTTTTAGGAACTTTAATAAGTAATATCACTGTTATATTTTGGGTTAAACCTAAAAT
>NZ_WHJC01000314.1 GCF_009295725.1 Clostridium tarantellae | reverse complement strand
AATTAATTTATGGCAAGTTGCTTAAAACAATACAACTTGATAAAAATATAACTACGCTTGAAGATGTTATTAATCATCTTAATAACGATTCTTTAGCTAGTTAAATTTATTGTAAAGTGGTGTAAATAAATAGATAACGAATAAATTTAAAATTGTTATCTAAATAATTAACTTGCATTATTATGAATATATAACAAAGTTAGTGTGCAGAATAATCTTTAATATAGTTTTTAATTAAGAAATCTATAATTTAAGAAAATAAAAATACATAAATCATAGACATTGCTGCAACAGCAACCCAAGTACATCCACCTAATATAATAGGTTTAATTCCTTTAGTAAGAAGATCTTTAATATTGATTTTATAACCAACACCTACTAAAGCAACAGTAACTAAAAACTTATATCCATTTTTAAAGAATCCTTCTAAATTTTCAGGAAAAACTCCTAAAGTGTTTAGAATAGCCATTAAAATAAAACCTAATATAAACCATGGAAAACTCTTTAATATTATTTGAGCAATTGATGATTCATTAGAATTGTTAATTGCTGAAGAACCTGAACTATTTAAAGTAATACTAGCACTAGCTTTTCTTTTTTCATTTACACTTATAAATGTAAATATTGTTGCTAAAACAACTAAGAAAGTAGTACGAGTAAGCTTAACAATTACAGCTAAATCAGCTCCTTGAATCAATCCACTCATTTGAGCAAATGTATCACCAGCAGCTACAACACTTGAAGTATCACTAATAGCTGTTCCAGCTAATAATCCAAATTGATTAGCATCAAACCCTAATGAATTAGATAGGAAAGGGAAACCTAAAGCAGCAAATACATCAAATAAAAATATTGCAGTTAATGCATAAGCCATTTCATCTTCCTTTGCATCAATTATAGGACTCATAGTAGCAATTGCAGTACCA
This sequence comes from Clostridium tarantellae, assembly GCF_009295725.1. GTDB lineage: Bacteria > Bacillota > Clostridia > Clostridiales > Clostridiaceae > Sarcina > Sarcina tarantellae. Next base: position 2,782 of record NZ_WHJC01000314.1, on the reverse strand, counting down.
CCACATATAGCAGTACCAGAGCCAACTAAACGTTTTACGTTTAAAGATACTCCTAAATATTTTCCAACTAGAAAAGCAGTTCCAAAAGAAATTAATATATTAGTAATTATTAAAGGAAGTGCTTATCCACCAGCTTGAACTATTAATTTAAAGTTCAAAGTAGCACCAGCTAATATAATACCTAACATTAGGAACTTTTTTGCAGAGAAAACAGTACCTTTTTTAAAATCTCCTGAAGCTGGTTTTATATTTCCAGCTATTGCACCAAGAAATAATCCTATCATTGGAGCTCCTATTATATGTTGCATACCTCCTAAAAAGGTTGCAAAAAGAGCTAATAATATACATACTACGATGCCTAATAACATAGTTAATGACATAATATAATCCCCCTAAAATCAAATGATTTAAATTTTCAGCACCGTAACTTTGTTAAGGATGTAACTAACTTATGAGATTATTATACTAATATTTAACTTTATATAAAAGAGGTATGCTTATATTAATTTATAATTAAACATATATGTAAAATTTATAAAGAAATGAAAATCACTATCAATAGCTTATTATTTGTTAAGGAAAACAATTTCAAAAAATGAATTAAGTTTTTTAAATTTATAAATATTAAGATAATATTTTCATAAAAAGATGTAAAAAGTTAATTTAATTATATTTAATTAATAAAAATAATTGTTAAAAAATAAACTAATCTTGTATATTAGTAGACTTATAAAGTAAAATTGTCATAAGGAAAAGTTATAAATAAGTATATATCTATAAGAAAAACCTATATGTGATATATATATATTTTATATATAAAATTAAAAGTTTTTTAGCTAAGTTCACAATTCAATTATTATTTGAGGTGAAGAAATGAATAATTTAAAGGAAATTTTATTAAGTGAAGTAGAGGAAATTAGAAGTAAAGGTTATAAGTTTTTAAATGGTGAATTATCAATAATGGATTTTAAACATTCATCAGGTGGTTTTGGAATATATGCTCAGCGTGGAAAAAAAGATTTTATGATAAGATTAAGAATTCCATCAGGAATGCTTAGTATGAAAGATTTAAAACAAGTTTATAGTTGGGCAAAACAATATGATTTAGATAAAATACATTTAACTACACGTCAAGCTATTCAATATCATGGATTAGATATAGATGAAGTTTGTAATATAATGAAAGAAGGAATAGAGAAAAGCATATATACTAGAGGTGGAGGTGGAAACTTTCCAAGAAATGTAGCAATGTCTCCATTATCAGGTGTTGATCCTAAGGAGATTTTTGATGTTTCTCCTTATGCCTCAGCAGTAGGAAACCATTTTTTGAAAAAAATGTATACATATAAACTTCCAAGAAAATTAAAAGTATCTTTTTCAAATAGTAATGCAGATGATGCTCATTGTACAGTTCAAGATTTAGGATTTTTAGCAGTTGAAAAAGAAGGAAAGCAATATTTTAATGTATATAGTGGTGGAGGGTTAGGAAGAAATCCAAGAAAAGCTATTATAGTGGCTGATATGATAGAGCCTAAAGATGTTTTGTATCACATTGAAGCTATGACAAATATGTTTATAGCTGAAGGTGATTACAATAATAGAAGTAAAGCTCGTATTAGATATATACTAGATAGATTAGGAGAAGAGGAATATATAAAGTGTTATCATAAGCATTTAGAAGAAGTTAAGTCAAAAGAATGTTTAGATTTAAATGTAGCACCAAAAAATACAGTTAAAGTTGGAATAGAAAACAATATTAAACATAAAAGATTATTTAAGCAGAAGCAACAAGGATTATATAGTGTTTATTTCCATCCAATTGGAGGAATGTTAATGTTATCTCATTTAAAAGAACTTATGGATGCCTTAGAAGAAATTGAAGATGTAGAATTAAGATTAACTATGGATGAAGGTTTATATATAATAAATTTAAATGGAAAAGAAGCAGAAAAAGTTTTAGAAATTACACAGGGAAAAGGTGGAGAAACCAAGGCACAGCAAAGTATTTCTTGTATAGGAGTTCCAATTTGTCAAATGGGAATAGCTAATAGTCAATGTGCTTTACATAATTTTGTTAAACTTGTTAAAGAAAAAGCATTAAAAGAAGATTCACTACCAAAAGTTCGTTTTTCAGGATGTGGGAATTCTTGTAGTGTTCATGAAGTGGGAGAAATAGGATTAGCTGGTAAGATAAAAAGAGTAAATAATGAATCAAAACATGTTTTTGAATTATATATAGATGGAGATTATGCTGTTGAAAAAACTAAATTAGGCAAGTATTATGGAGATATTTTAGCTGATGAAGTAGCAAATTTCTTAGTAGAGGTTGGAGAAACTGTAGAAGCTTTAGATAAAGATTTTTATAATTGGATAGATAGTGAAGTATGTAACTTAAAAGAAATACTTAATAAATATTTAGTATAGTAATAATAGAAAACATATAAATTATAGTAAATAAGCTATTTTTTATATGTTTTTTTATTATGCAATTAAGTTTATTGTCAATGGCAAGTATTAAATAATAAATAAATTTAGGCGATTGTGAAATTAAGATTTAAAAAATTGTGGATAACTTTTAAAAAAACCAATATTTTGATTTAAATTTGTGCATGAAAATATAGACCCTAACAAAAACGGTCTTTTACAGAAAGATTATGAAATTAGACTGTGGATATGTGATTAAGCTGATATTAAATATAGTTTTCTAATACTTCTAATATATTTTATGTCATTTAAAGAGTAGGCTAAAATAACATTTATTAGTTTAGAAATAGCTGTTAAA
>NZ_WHJC01000313.1 GCF_009295725.1 Clostridium tarantellae | reverse complement strand
AATATTTTTAAAATCTTCTCATAGAAGGTCTTTTTGTTGTACCTAAAAATAATCTTTGATAGTTTTTAAAAATAATATTTTCAAAATAATATCTAACCTATTTTTTCATATTAAACTTTACACTATCCTTTTCACCTTGATTTTCTATATATTTTTTTATTGTTTCTATATTTGCCCCACCTGTTGTCACTAAACAATAACTTCTACTCCAAAAATATTCTTTCCATAGTTTATTTTTTATACTAGAAAATTCTTTTTTTATAAGTCTGCTACTAGCACTCTTATAAGCATTTATGAATTTAGAAATTTCAGTATTAGGGGCTGACCTAAATAAGCAATGAAGATGGTCGATGTCGTGAGTCCATTCTTCTAAAGTTATTAAGTATTTAGGAGCTATATTTTCAAATATTTCTTTCAGTCTTTTAGATATATCATCATCAATAACTTTTCTTCTGTATTTTATTACCAATACTAGATAATAACAAAAATAAAAAGCATAGTCAACAAGAAATATTTATCGTATCTCTATGCTTTCGTCTATTCATTTCGCACCTACCTACGGTTGAGGAAGGAGAATTCTCTCAAATTAAGTTAAAATATATTCTTAATGAAATTATATGTTAGAACACTTCCTATAAACACAATATTTTTTAAGCTTTTACTTAATTCTTTAACGTACACAATAAATTCTTTGAAATTTCATACTAAATATTTTTTTAATTAATTTTCATAACTATAACACTTCCCCCTTAAATATCACAGCCTCATGTTTCATCATATCTATAACAACCTTTATACCAGTATCTGATATTATCCCAACTTTTTTATTTAACTTATTATTTTCACATTCTCTTTTTTCATCCTCTTCATTAAATATCAATAATCCATGACCATAATTTTTATCTTTATCTGTTGGACTTGTAAAGTGTGCTGTTACATCTTTTGAAAATATTTCTACTCCCCCATATCCTCCATAATTTATAATAGTTTGGCATAAAACTGCTAAATCCTTTGTGGTTGTATATAATCCATAGCCACCAGATACTCCATCTAAATTTTTTTTTGTATATTCTTTATTTTCATTCTTATCTAATACTATATCTTTTTTATTTATTCCTTTTTTCATTGGATTATACATAGTATGCTTTAATCCTAAAGGCGTATATATATTTTCTTCAACATATTTATCCTGTGGCATTAATGTTATTTTTTCTATTATTGTTCCTAGTAAATATGCATCATAAGCGCTATACCTACTTTTAGTTCCAGGGATAAACTCTGGTTTTATTGAAATTAATTTTTTTAATTCATTGTCTCTCTTCGCTAAAGTAATTTCTTTTTTTTCATTATTGACTAACTTTTTATTTATTTCTTTTGGTAATCCTGAAGTATGCTCTAATAAATCTTTTATTTTTATTGATTCATTTATTTCTGGAATATATTTATTAGCTAAATCATTATAATTTAATTTTCCTTCGCTTATTAATTTATTAATAGCAAATATTGTAGAAAATACTTCTGTTCCATTTCCTAACGGAATTAATTTATTTTCTTTAATGCTTCCACAATAAAATTTTTCTATTATTTTTCCATTTTTAACTGCTGTAAAAGCAAAGTTTTTTACATTTTTATTTAATTTTTTTTTTGTAAATTTTAAACTTTCTTTTTCACCCTTTATATTTTTTTCAATTAACTCTGGATATAAAACAGAAATTTTCATTTTACTATTATTAGGCTTTATATTTAATACTTTTAAAGAATTAATTCCATTTACTACATACTTACCTATATTTATGATTTCTTTACTACTGTTACTTTTTAAAATTTGAGAAATATCTATATTATGACCATTTATGTATAACTCTCCTTCAGTAACTCCTTCATTTTCTATTACTATATGTCCTTTTCCCCTATATCCATAAAACCCTCGTTTATTTCTTACATAATATCTTGATGATAGTTCTTTATCTGGAAAAATGCAATCAACCTGTGAATTATTATTACTTATTACTTCAGTTATATACTCTTCTTTATCTACATTTACTAATTCTCTATTTTCTAATAATGCTTCATAAACTAAAGTTGTAATACTTCCATATCTACCTGTCTCATATTTATCACTATCAAAGTTCTCTTTATAACAAGGAGTATTTCTTCTATTAGTTAAAAGTATAATTATCATATTATTTTCAAAATCTATATTAGTTAATGTACCTGTCCAACCAGTATGACCTATAGTATTATAAGTATATGGGGAAAACATCCATGCTCTGCTTCTTTTTCCATCTTGAATATTCCACCCTAATCCCCAACTTGGATCTAAATAATCTGGCTTTATAAACTCATTTATAATAGATTTATCACATAATACAAAATCATTATAGCTTCCGCCATTTAATAAAAGCTGACAAAGCACTGCTAATTCTTCACCAGTAGAAAATAATCCTGCATGTCCTGACACCCCTCCCATACAATAAAATGCCTTTTCATCATGAACTTCTCCTTGAAGAGTGTAATCTCTAATTCCTTCAAAACTTATCATGCCATCACGAGTATTTCCATTTCTTTCTGTAGCTGCTATTTCTTCTTCATTAAATCCTTTTTTTAATGGATTAAAACAAGTTCTTTTTAATCCTAAAGGTTTATATATTTCCTCCTCAACATATTTATCTAAAGGCATATTTGTTATCTTTTCCACAATATAACCTAAAATCATATAATCTAAATCACTATAAATATTTTTAGTCTCTGGTTCATAAACTAATGGAATTTTTCCTAAAGCATTTATAGTTTCTTCTTTATTTAAAGCATATAAATCTCCAGCTTTTTTTTTATTATAAAAATCTATAGAAACTGAATGTCCTGCATTATGTCTAAGAAGATTTCTAATAGTAATTTTATCTTTGCCTTTTATTTTAGCAGTATTATTATCTTTATAATTTTCTAAGTAATTTTCTACTTTATCATCTAAGCTCAACTTTTTTTCATAAATTAATTTCATAATTGCATAATTAGTAGCATACATTTTTGTGTTTGATGCTATATCATACATAGTGTTCACTGTTGTTTTATCAGGATTTTTTATCTTTTTATACTTATCCCAAATTTTTTTATACCCATATGAACTATTTTTTATTAATTTTCCATCTTTAACTATAGTAAGAATAGCTCCTGGAAATTCTGATTTAACTTTATTATTTTTAATCATATTTTCACCAGTTACTGAATTTATTCCTTTAATTTCATCCTCAATAATTTTATCTACAATTTGTAATTTATTTTTAGAAACATCCACATCTTTTGCTTTTCCATTTGAAATTTTTGGGGATAATTTATTTAAATCTCTATTTATTTTGCTTTCTTTTAAATTTAATTTCTTACCCAAAATACTATTAATATCTTTTCCATAACTTATGCATGAATTACTTATAAAAAAGATTATTAATAATAAAAACAAAACTAAGTATTTAAATTCTCTTTTCATATTATATCATTCCTTAAAATGTATTTATATTTAATTATTTTGTACATTAATATAAAATAATATAATATTTGCTAAAATTTAATTTTTATTATTATAAAATTTTAGCTTAATTGTAAAATGAAATTGAACTAAATAAAAAATCCATAGTGGATTAACCTGTGTTATGATTTAATCGCAAAACAAAATACAAAACACGGGGGATAATCACCATGGACTATCAAAATCATAAC
>NZ_WHJC01000312.1 GCF_009295725.1 Clostridium tarantellae | reverse complement strand
AATTCAGTTATTTAATTAAATGAAAAGTTCAAATTGTTGGAACGCCGTATGCGGTGAAAGTCGCACGTACGGTGTGGAGTGGGGGAAAAGTTGGAGATAACTTCAAAGACTTACCTATCACTATATAATTATATTCAACAACAATATATACCTGATAATTTGATGGGAAAAAAATATTATACACCTCAAAATAACAAATATGAAAATTCTTTAATAGCTTATTGGAAAAAAATAAAACAAAAATAGGTATTAAATTTTATTGTTGACAAAGTTACTCGGATTTGATAGTATTATCATGGAAAGTATATAGAATTACTCAACATTTAAGGGGTGATTAAATGAAGTTATCTACTAAAGGGAGATATGGAGTGAAAGCTATGGTAGATTTAGCTATTCACTGTGGAAATGCACCCGTTTCAATTAAATCAATATCTCAAAGACAAAATATATCAGAATATTATTTAGAACAATTATTTAGCTCTTTAAGGAAGGCTAAACTTATAAAAAGTATTAGGGGAGCTCAGGGTGGATATATTTTAAATAAAGATCCACAAGACATAAAAGTAGCTGATATAATGGAAGTTTTAGAGGGACCTATTGAAATTTCGGATTGTGTAGAAGGTGTTATATGCACAAATGTAGATTGTTGTGCAACTAGGCTTTTATGGAAAAAGATTAAAGATAGTATAGATGAAGTTACTCATTCAGTAACTCTTAAAGATATAGTTAATGATTATAATAATATGAAAAAAAGAAATGAAACTTTAAAAATTCATAATAGGAGTGAAGAAAATGAACAATAAAGTTATATATATGGATTATGCTGCCACTACTTTTGTAAAACCTGAAGTTTTAGAAGAAATGATGCCATTTTTCACAAATAAATTTGGAAATCCATCATCATTTTATGGAATTTCTAGAGAAGTTAGAGGTGAAGTTGATAAAGCTAGGGCAAGAGTAGCAAAAGCATTAAATTGTGAACCCAATGAAGTTTATTTTACTGGTGGAGGATCAGAAGCTGATAACTGGGCAATAAAAGGAATAGCATTTGCTCATAGAAATAAAGGTAATCATATAATAACTAGTAAAATAGAGCATCACGCTGTGTTGCATGCATGTGAATATTTAGAAAAGCATGGATTTGAAGTTACATATTTAGATGTAGATGATAAAGGATTTATAAATTTAGATGAATTAAAAAATGCTATAACAAATAAAACAATATTAGTATCAATTATGTTCGCTAATAATGAAATAGGAACAATTGAACCAATAAAAGAAATTGGTGCAATTTGTAGAGAAAATAAAATATTATTTCACACAGATGCAGTTCAAGCATTAGGTAATATAGATATAAATGTTAAAGAAATGAACATTGATTTATTATCTTTAGCAGGACATAAAGTATATGGTCCAAAAGGGATAGGAGCATTATACATAAGAAGAGGAGTAAGAATTGACAATTTAATCCATGGTGGTGGTCAGGAAAGAGCTAGAAGAGCAGGTACGGAAAATATTCCTGCTATAGTTGGATTAGGTAAGGCTGTTGAAATTGCAACAGATAATTTAGAAGAGCATAAAGCTAGAATGACGGCTTTAAGAGATAAGTTAATAGATGGATTATTAAAAATTCCTTATACAAGATTAAATGGACCAGCTGGAGATAAAAGATTACCAGGTAATGTGAATGTTTGTTTTGAGTTTATAGAAGGAGAATCAATATTATTATCTTTAGATTTTAAAGGAGTATGTGCATCAAGTGGTAGTGCTTGTACATCAGGTTCTTTAGATCCATCACATGTATTATTAGCAATTGGGCTTCCACATGAAATTGCTCATGGTTCATTAAGATTAACTTTAGGAGAAGGATCAACGGAAGAAGATGTTGATTATGTTTTAGAGGTTATACCACCTATTATTGAAAGATTAAGAAATATGTCACCATTATGGGAAGATCATTTAAAGAAGGGAGATAAATAATTATGATATATAGTGAAAAAGTTATGGATCATTTTCAAAATCCAAGAAATGTAGGAGAAATAGAAAATGCAGATGGTATAGGTGAAGTTGGAAATGCCAAATGCGGAGATATAATGAGAATATATTTAAAAATTGAAGATAACAAAATTAAAGATGTTAAATTTAAAACTTATGGTTGTGGATCAGCAGTAGCTTCATCAAGTATGGCTACAGAACTTATTAAAGGAAAAACATTAGAAGAAGCTTGGGATTTATCTAATAAAGCAGTTGCAGAAGCTTTAGATGGATTACCACCAGTAAAAATGCACTGTTCAGTACTAGCAGAAGAGGCTATACATAAAGCTATAAATGATTATAGAGAAAAACAAGGATTAGAACCTTGGGATTTTAAAGAGCATTCACATGATATACATGACCATGTACATGGCGAATAATAATTTTAGAGTGGTGATTTTGTGAAAAAAAAGGTTGTTATAGGTATGAGTGGCGGAGTTGATAGCTCTGTTGCTGCTTATCTTTTAAAAGAGCAAGGATATGATGTAATTGGTGTTACAATGCAAATATGGCAAGAAGATAAGGAATTTGAAGAAAGAGAGGGTGGATGCTGTTCTCTTTCAGCTGTAGATGATGCTAGAAGGGTAGCAAATAAATTAGGAATTCCTTTTTATGTTTTAAATTTTAGGGATAGCTTTAAAAGAAATGTCATTGATTATTTTGTTGATGAATATGTGAATGGAAGAACTCCAAATCCATGTATTGCATGTAATAAACATTTAAAGTTTGATGAACTTTTAAGGAAAGCTCATGGAATTGGAGCAGACTATGTAGCAACAGGACATTATGCCAAGATAGAAAAAGAAAATGATAGATATGTTTTAAGAAGATCTGATGATGGTAGAAAAGATCAAACATATGCATTATATAATATGACTCAATATCAATTAGAGCATACTCTTATGCCTTGTGGAGTTTATACAAAGGATAAAATAAGAGAAATTGCTAAAAAAATTGGATTAGATGTACATAATAAAAAAGATAGTGAAGAAATTTGCTTTATACCAGACAATGATCATGGAAAATATATATTAAATTCTGTACCTAATAAAGTTAAACAAGGAAATTTTGTTGATAAAAATGGTAATGTTTTAGGAAAGCATAAAGGAATAGTTTATTATACTATTGGTCAAAGAAAAGGGCTAGGCTTATCTATGGGAAGACCAGTTTTTGTAACGGATATAAATCCAATGACTAATGAAGTAGTTATTGGACCGGAAGAAGATATTTTTAAAACGGATTTAATTTGTAAAAATATTAACTTAATATCTATTGAAAAGTTAAATGGTGAAATGACAGTAGAAGCAAAAATAAGATATTCTGCTAAGCCAGCAAAAGCTATAATAACTACTTTAAAAGATGGGAAAATAAAAGTTTCATTTAAAGAAAAACAAAGAGCAATAACTAAAGGGCAATCTGTGGTATTTTATAAAGATGAGTTAGTTGTTGGCGGTGGAGTTATAGAAACTATTTTATAAAATGAAAATACATAAAAAAAGAGCATACTATGTATGCTTCAGGCTGTCGACAAAGTCGACAGCCTTTCTATTTTCTTGTAAAATAATAATATGATGACTAAAAAAAATACTGATAATAGATTTAAAATTGAATTTAACAGTTTAGAAGCTCTTGTGCCTAAAAATCATTTAGTTAGACAAATTGATAGAGCAATAGATTTTAATTTTATATATG